>JBPCNB010000037.1:0-4520 GCA_051001675.1 Nitrososphaeraceae archaeon
AATCATTACGCTTAGACTTCACATGGGTCCTCTCGTCGGGTTTTACATTCACAAGATTGGAGTGTCTTTGAACCATGGTGTTTTGGCTAGGTTTGCTTTGCGTACATCTTACGTAAGATTATTTTTGCAGGCAATATTGCTATCCAGAAGTAATATGCGATTTGTAGGTCAATAATCGAAACAAGAATCGAGATTGCAAAGAAAGAGGGCGTAAGAGTAGACTCTACTAAGATATTCTGTATGTCGGTATGATTCAGACTCTCAACCATTCTATTCTTCCTTGCATATACCAAATCAAAGTCAGTAATGAACCAGCCAAAGTTAGAACTAATGCATATACTATGAATATCACTTGATAGAAGCCATAATCTACCTGAAGGCCAACAGCTGGTTAAGAAAGTGAAGTATGAGAGTTTGATATAACTTATATCATCAACAAATAAAATCTGGATCTAGATAGATTAAGAAGAGGAAAAATCAAATGTTATTATTCATGTCATGAGGTAATGTACTCTCAGATGTACACTTAACTTTACATTATCATCAAATTCCATTCCGCAATGGCGGCAGTGATATATACCCTGTCGTTCAGCCTCGACTCTCTTTAGGATTACTACCTTGTCTTCTTCGTGATGCTTTATAGATACGTAATCCCCAATTCTATTTTTAAGTAGAGTATCCTTTATCTTTTGATAGGTAGTATGAATGTTATTTTCCTCAACGAGACGAACTTCATCTGCACCGATACTTGTTTTGCTCTCGTTTTTGTCGATATCAGATATTTCGCTATTGTTGCTACTGGGTACGCTATCAGACCTATTTTTGAATCCAATCTCATTCATTACCGCGTCTCGAAGATGACCTGGCAGACTAGAAATATCTATTCTAATAACCATACAACTCATAATAAGTATTTTGATTCCTTTTAAGGCTATATGTAAATGAGTTAGTTGGTCCAACTTTTTGAGTGACACACGTCTTACCCTCGCCTATTGAATAGTAGGCGGGAACAGAAGCAAAAATGTTGATAACTGGATAACTGCAAATCATGACATACACGGAACTATAATCCGCTCACAAGCACCGTTATCTATCAATACTGATGGTATGACTATCTGAGATGTGTGTTGTTCGTCGTAATGATGTTCAATATAGAATGCATCAATACCACTACTGCTAAATGTAGCGCAAATTTTAACATTGATGTTTGATCCTCACATTATTCGTATACACACTGGTCTTCTAGGTTGCAAGCGTTTTGCTGGCAAATTATTCTTATCTAGTAAATTACTTACTCTTACCGAAGGTATTGAATTTTTTTTTATTGAGTCGTAGCACTTAGCGAAATCTCATAAATAATGCCATCGTCGTACGACAATATATACAAAGATCCGTTAGGTCCAGTTTCAATGTCAGTTATACCCCCAAAACTACTCCCAAAGGTTATGGCAGACAATTCTTGCTCATTATCTACTACAAGGTCGGATACACCGGAACCCTGTTGGGACGTATCAAGAATTATTCCATCTCTATTTTCATTAACTTCAAAGAAGTAAAGATTGCCATTATTTATATCTCCTACAAAAATATTGTTAGCGTATCTGTCTCCAAGTGTGGAGGAATCTAGGAATTCTATGTCTGTAACTGCAGGTGGCTCTGTCCAACTGAATAAGGGATCTGCGTAGTGGGAGCCAGGAAAATTGACTAAATCATCTTCAGTGTTTCCACTTAATGAAATAGGACCCATAACTGTTTGCCATCCACTATTAAAACCTGGCCTTACTAAATTAATTTCATCATAGCTAGCAGGTCCATTCTCTGCGTCCCATAAATTACCAGTAAGAGGATCGAAGTCGATTCCAAAACTATTTCTGATACCATACGCATAATACTTGCTCAACACAGAGTCCGCTCCATTATTTAAAAAAGGATTGTCAGGTGCTGCTGAACCGTTTTCTGCGTTTACTCTAAATATACTGCCAGTATCATCTGGGGGCGGACCATCAGGGAAGTTTTGGAGTTGGCCATCATGATTTAAATCACCTATTATCGCATATAGATAGCCATCTGGCCCAATAATTATTTTACCGCCATCATGGTTTGGACCTGGTTCCGCTGGAAGGTCTAATATCAAATCAGGATTATTAAGTGACTGTCCATTCCATTGATACTTGTAAACTCTATTTCTTAATGGATCTCCTTCGGTGTAATAAAGAAAGACATTAGTAGTACCTTGACCACCGCTTCCATTCGAAGTAGTTATTCCCAGCAGTCCTCTTTCACTTTCTGTACTAACTGATACTTGCAACACCGGTTGTTCTTGTAGGATTCCATTTGAGACAAGACGAACTTGTCCATCTTTTTCCAATATCAACATATTATTATCACCTAGAAATATCATGCTTGTAGGAGAAGATAACCCTTCTAGAACTGCTTTTACATTTAGAGCACTATCAATAATAGAAGGCTGAGCATGTACCGTTTGAATATATGGACCAATAAATACCAAGATATTAAGCATAAGAATTAATGAGGCTGGAACGACGACTAGTACCAACCTGTCAATTCTTTTTTCTTGCATCAATATAAGATCTAAAAAATATAGTATATTAAGACTTAAGGTTTGCTTTGAGATCCGAACTCTAACAGGATACGACATAATAAAAATTACTAGCACCCAAACATGCCAGATAGTATAAACATCAACATTAAAGAAGTTTGTAAATTCTAATTTACCATCTTTATCTTAATCACAAAACGAGAGGATATTGATACAAGTCTAATCAATAGATCCTGAAACCTTTTATTTTTGGTGCTGCTGACAAGTGTGCGAGCCCGACAGTAAGCGTCAGCTTATAAAATCAAATAGAGACCTTGACTAAAAGAAGCACTGTACTCGGTTGGTCAATCAATTTTCTATGAACTATTTTAAAGTCTATAGCGCGAACTAGGAATGAAACTCCGATATATGATACCTCAATGTGGACCTCTTACAGTAACGATACTTCACATTACGCATTGAACTGTAATGCATAGCGGTGGTACGAAGGCCACAAACTACATGCAGGAGTTAGGCGTACGAGTAAAGCAGCCTATTCAGAGTCACTATGAGTTCAATCTCAGTATGTTTTTGCATTTCTGAATTAACCCAGCAGGACAGGCTGTGCGTCGACGCGTACCCGGAAAAGGGTATATGGCTTGCGGCGTAAGTCCCGTCCATTATGGTAGCGCGCCTGGCGATGCAGCTGATTCGCAGTAACATACAGATATCCATCAGTTGCTTGTGAGAGCGTGTCTGGCCACAACAGTCTGGGGTCGTGTATCAGCGTTTCCCATTCCCTGTCTGGACCTCGGCGCAGGATCGCGTTGTGCTCATAGTTAGTAGAGTATATACAACCCGACGCATCTGATTCAAGCCCGTCTGACGCTCCGCCTCTATCTCCCTCATCAATAACAGTGGCTCCGACCTCTTGATCATTCAGTGAATGGTCCGCCAACGAGTTAGTTTCCGCGCTAAAGAGCATACGGCTGCCGAGCGGGCAGTAATATAGACGTTCTCCATATGCACCGATTGCAATGCCATCTGAGCCCATACCAGCACCTTGCTTCACCAAGCCGTCTGGCTGTTGCTCTAGGAAAGGTCGCCCTTGTACAATTGGGAGAAAGGTATGTATGTCCTCGGCCTTAGTTGATGGGTAATCATGAAGTCGTCGCCAGCTATCTCCTGATGTCAAGTCCACGGCGATGATTCCGTTTGGTCCTTTTTGTGCAGAATCAGTGATAAATGCCATGCCCTCATTCCCCCGCCGTAGATCAAAGCGTACGTCATTTAGGTATGTGCTTGGCAGGGCAACATCTTGTGGGAAGAGAATCTTCTTGATGACTTAATCCGACTTCAAATCGACACAGAGTAATTTTGGACCGCCGTGACTGGTTGGTTGGAATAGAGGGCTGCCGGTATCGAGAATCCACAAGCGGTCTGCCGCATCGACCACGACAGACTGAACGGATACAAATGCAGCTGCCAAATTAGCCGGCTTGGTTTGATTCATTGCCTCATCGGGGTAGGCTACCGCTTTGCCAGCACGTATCTCGGCTACCGTGAATAAGACCTCGTCGCCCCACTTTGGAAAATTAACGAAAATACGTCCTTGCTGCGATACTGTTACTCCAGTCGGCATGGCGCCATCAAAGAAAGCCATTGGTTCTAATGTGCCCAAGGCCTCCTCTACTGGTAACTCTGGTATTGGAACTGTCCTAGGTGATTTCTTTTTTGGATCATCCATCGTTATGTCTTTACTCCTCCTCATTTATTTAGGATATATCTACCAATCTGCCTCTAGAAAGATGTTGTATCGCTTGTGTGACTGCTACTGCTTTTACGCCCTTATTGAAAAATCTGCCTAGTATCATTGGCCATTTCTTACAGATGATATTAATTCACCTTCAACTTCATTGCTCATCGTCATTGTCTCCATGGTTAAACTGAAGATATTCAATTTAATTAGTCAGATTTAGAT
>JBPCNB010000038.1:0-3248 GCA_051001675.1 Nitrososphaeraceae archaeon
TGACTTTAGTCTATTTGATACTTCCAATAAATCGTCTATCGCTACCTCAAATGCAATATGTAGATTTCGACCCATAGGTATACTGCCAAATGACCATAGACCAAGCATAGAATGTTTAGAATTGCCAATCCAAAAAATGCAGCATTGCGATCAGATATTTCTAGAGCCCAATTGAAGGCCTACAATATCTTGATAAAAAGTTAATGGATCTCTGTAGATTGCTTACTGTGGGGTGAGTCTCAAATAATCCTTGAACTGGGATATATACCATACTATTCTATATCAGAATGGAAGCTCACCATTATATTTGATTAATGACCTACATCATGGTGTTATAGAGTCCTATGGTATCGTTTGATGAAAGAAGGGAAAACGGAAAAGAAAGGAGGAATCCAGAGAAATAATACTTGCTAATTGGGGCGATCGATTTCTAGCATGGCTCATTGACTTTATCTTAGTATCAATAGCTTTGGCAGTATTGTTTAGTGCAATAGCAATTCCAATTCGGTTCTTCTATTACGATGACGACATGGCAGCAGCAAGAGCATACCAAAATGTCGAACCTTTACACTACGTTATATCAAGCATTGCTTTCTTCGCCTATTGGACATACCTTGAATATACTAGCGGCCAATCGATAGGCAAGAGACTTTTGAAGATAAAGACTGTGGATTTATCTGGTAATAGAATTGATATCAAAAGCGCTGCAATTGAAAGCTTTGGTAAGGCTTTCTTGCTCCCAATTGATGTAGTCTTGGGATGGATATTTACTAATAGCAAGAGACAGAGGATATTTAGTAGAATAAGCGATACTATTGTTATTAATTTAAAGAACCCACAACTTGCACCAAATGACATCAAATATACAAAAGATTAGACTATGAAACTCAGCTAGAGTTGATTAGCAGTACAGTAAGATGAGGAACATCAAGGTTGATGCCTTCTAATCATATTCACAAACTTTATCAAATTCTTTTTCAAAATACTCAAATAAAATCTGCTTATTTTCAGGATGTTTCATTATGTATCTGATAAATATGACAGAACGCTCAACAATGTACATTTGAAAAATCATCATGATCTCTCTGTTTAAGTCTTTTACTTTCCTCATCTGGCCAGATTTGTTCCCAGTCATAACTAGGATCCAACATCAATTGCGTTTCACATACAGTAGCATGGAAAACGTGAATTAGCAGTTTTTTTATCCTATTTCTCCCGATGAGAATATTAGAGCTTACAATGCGATACTTACATCCGCAATTTCAATGGGAGTAGCATTGGTCATATGCCTTGTACAAATATTTAGGTACAAGAAAAGCATAAGAAAACAGGAAATAAGGCAACGAACACTTTTAGAGAGGAGCAACAATAAAACCCTTACTTGGAAGAACCTACTAAGAGATAACCTTGATTTCATAATAAAATTCAAGCCCAAGTTGCAAAACAATATCATTTAAGGAGTTAAACTAAGTTTGGAGTCTAAGTTAGAAGTCTTCGTTAGGTCATATCCGTTCAAAATATCTTTGAGTTGATAATCCTTCTATCATAATATCAATGATCTTATAAAATTCGGACATAGATAGTTCTTGTTTTTCTCTAATTGAATCAATGACTTTAAGTTGGTAATAATGGTTTACAGCCTTTTCAAGTAATGTTCGAACGGTGTATACCGCTCTGCCAAGGAAAGTAATTAAATGCTTGCCATCTCTTGTTTCAATTAACTTCTGGTCTTGCAACATTGACATTGAAGTGTGAAAGCTTGCAGGAGGAAGTCCCGCTTTATCCATTATGACACCAAGATCGTTGTCGCTACAAACATCAGAATATAAAAATTGAAAAATAGAAACCTCTCTGCATTAAGTTCATACAGGTTGACCATAAAGGATTGATATCTATGACTGATATATTAATGACCCTATCTGATGACAAAGCTCTAGTTTTATTCAATACTATTGCGCTTGCAAATGGTGAAACTGAAATTCAAATAAGGAAAATGGGACTTACCACAAAACAATACTACTCAAGAATATCAAAAATGATAAAAACTGATTTGATAAGAGGAAAGAATGGAAGATATTTCCTGACTTTACTGGGTAAAATAGTTTATGAGGTACATCTGACCATAGGTAAAGCTCTCAATTATGACTGGAAACTTAAGGCATTAGATTATATTCAAACCTCCTCTTCAGCTGGGCTTCCAAAAGAAGAGCTATTCAAACTAATCGATACTTTGATAGATAATTATCAAATCAAGGATATACTCATGAAAACACCACTTCCCATTGAAGACCAACAATCAAGAGACTCAACATCACAAATCACAACAGGTGCAAAAGAAAAAATGAGATTAGAAAGGCTGGTGTCATATAGGTAAAAGACGTAAGAATGGCCAGCAATCCAAATCTAAGCGACCAATGCAATAAGCTGCCGCATAATATTTTAGTAGTCTTATGATTTTTCTTTCAACAGACTAGAATGATTCTGGATGTTCTTTTTTGTAGTGCGCAGTTAGTTCTTCTGTACTAGAAAATACCTTGTTGCAGTCTTGACAAGTATGGTATTCGTTGATTCTTTATCTTTATAGTCTTGCAGGTTAGGTCTTTCCTCTGGTTTCGTACTAGGTGCTACGTCTCCACTTTCACTTTTTTCTTCTAACATATGACTATATCTGTATGACATTCCTCTTTAGAGTTAATATTTAAGGCGAACAGAATAAGTTCAAAATTGAATATTAACTACTTGTCATGTTAAGGCAGCAATTTCACTTTCAGCTTCTGATATCGCTGGGATTTGAGTTAGAGTTAGATTCACTTGCAGCGGATTTGATAAAGGTGCAGTCTTTGTTAGGTTAGTGTATTGTACTACGGCTATTACATTCTGCATTGTAGTATTAATTATCGTAGTTGCATTACGCTGCTAACCAGTTTGATTCACAATAAATCCATCTGCAGAGGAAGATGTTTTAATTAATGTTCCATTTGTTGCATATACTTTCATAACTGAATTTATTTTGTGGTTGAGAAGAGAAGGATCATTTAGTGTATAGTTTGAAAACACGTTAACCTGATTTCCTTCTTCACCTAGGGGTATAAACTCTGCAGAGTTTAAAGTTATAGATATTTCTTGTCCATGATAGGCTAATACTATAGGGAGTGTGTAAGTAAGTGTTGTACTTCCATACATAGGTGACAATATAGCTTACAGACATGGGTTACACTTCTGTCAGGAAGTGTATCCATATAGAAATC
>JBPCNB010000039.1:0-2634 GCA_051001675.1 Nitrososphaeraceae archaeon
ATCGCATACTGTGTTTAATTCTACTCTTCATAAACTAGTTACATCGGGGCAAGTGGACAGATATCCTAAATTATCCACTCCAGGCAAGACTGTCAAATATTCTTTAACTGAGCAAGCAAAAGTATTACGAAAGCATTGGAATGTTCATGACTATATCGAAACTCGAAGAAAAAGCAGAATTCCTGAACCTATGGAAGACGTAGAAAAAAATAAAAGAAAACAATATTTGGTATTGCTCTTATTATACAAGGCGACGTTAGGCTCAGGGTACTTACATAGCCATGTGAAACCAGAACCTGGCCATGTGGCATATCGAAACTATCATACTGGAGCCTATGACAATTACTCGTACGGCCACTCTCTTGGAGTGGCAGAAAGAGACATAGTCTCACATGGCCAGTTTGATTTGAATGGAGCTTTTGCTTATATTGATTTCAGTATTTCAGAGGTAAAAAAAATCTTCAATGAGTTATTACAACACGACCCTTCGGTAATCAGGCCCATTTTTAGCCGTGCTGAATCTAATCCTGCTCACAATAGACGACGATTTGTTATTGCTGACGAACTACTCAAAGAGTACCTTCAGACCCTTTTTGCAGGGTTATATTCGACTGTGCCTCTAAGAATGGAAGAAACGTGGCAATATATCAGGTGGCCAAACCCTAAGTCAGGGGAGGCAGATTGGTATCTATCACAATACGGAAAAAAGAGATTAGTACAATTTGCTAAGAGAGCAATTGACATAAGAAAAAAGCTACTAGAGAAAAGTGAAAAAGAGAAACTAACCTTTCTTAAAAGTGTCAAAGAAAGTATTAGAAATTATGATAAATATGTTAGACATTGGTATAAGGTAATTTCGAGCCCTCGATATAAGACAATAAAAGACAACTACAGAGACGTCATTACACCAATAATTGAAATTGTATATCCAAAATTTCTCCGAGAATTACACACTAATAATCAGGTTTAATGGATAATCTATCATTCATTACTAATTTATTCTGGCCAGAAACATCGCCTATATCCCGGTATGCATCACTGCTAATTGCTATAGCGTGGTATTACTTTTTCATGCGGAAACTTTTTCTTCCCCATGACCCACCTCTCAACATTCTTCGCCCTGTTCCACTCTCAATATATCAACTGAATCAATTGGAACCTTCACGTCTATGAGTTGATTATTCTTATCTAGATGACGAAACGTTACCTTCCGTTCTGCGTCCAATATTGTTCTGTCCTTCACAACCCTACCATCTGTAGATTTGGCTTGCGCTAGAATTTCTAATACCCAAACTTCTAGCTTATCTTGCCGTTGTTTCAATGCTTCCAACTCCTCGTTTCTCTCCTGCAACTTTGCTTTGAGAATATCTTCGTTATCTTCGCTTTTCTCCGTTAGTTCAGCTACTCGCTTTTGTAACGTAAGACTATTATCAATGATATTTAGCAAATCTACAGCCTACAGATAGTCTTCCAAAAGTTCTTGTTCTGATGGCTTGTAGTAAGAATTTGCTAACCCAATATCATGACCCATCAAAATTTCAACATTTAGAGATTTCATAACCCTCTCAGTTTGGGTTTTGAAGAATTTACGAAAGCCATGCAAAGTTTTCCAGTCATGATTTTTTTCGCCATTTCTTAAGTTAAGCTTTGGCCTAATTCCCTGAATTTGTAATGCTCTACCTACTAGTGTTTTAATTCCTGTGCTTTTGAACTGTTTTGGATACTTTGCTAATCCAATTCGATGACTATATCTTGGTTTAACTTTTTGGCATGTATTCCTTAGAACCCAGCTCTCTCCGGTAATTTCTTCGCCAAACGAAGCACGAAAATCCATCCATTCTTTGACTGCAGTATAGGCTTCAGGAGTCATAAAGGTGAAATACTGTTCAGGCTCATTCGGATAGACGACTAGCTTAGCAGCTACAGAAGCACCACTTTCATTATTTATTGGTGTTATGTGTTTCCATTTCATATAATCCCACGCTCCAACCCTTATACCTGTTGATAAAGACAATAATACAATAGGCTTAATCCTCCTGTCAGGGTATTCAATAAGTTTCTTTATTTCATCTACCGTTGGTACACGGTCATTTGCATGCTGCTTAACTTTAGGAAGAGAGCGTGATGTTATATCCCATAGGATGTTAATCCGATTCATTTTGCAAAACAACTTGATTGCTTTGATATAATTTCTCAGAGTCCCTGGCGTAATCTCTTTCCTGTCTATTCTTTCCTTTTGGGATAAGACAAACTTAATCACATTATCTTCAACTTCTTCCAGAGATTTGGATTTGGCAAAAGCACAAAATTTGTTAGCCTTTTGTTCCACATCAAAACCTTCGAAATTAGAGAAATCCAAGAATCTTTCTGATAGATTGGGATATTGTCTTTTAACATCCTTTGAAATTAACGCCATCTTGAATTTAGCATAAGGCAATAGTGTTTGATTTACTGACTCTGGAGAAGTTACCTGGAGGATCATGATATAAATGAATTGTGTAGTCCTATAAAACGATACACTAGTGGAGCGGGTTCGGTGGAATGCGAACCAAAATTGACTCAATTTTGCCACCCAGGTTTAATAGAAAAACTAACGGGTTCGGTGGGATGCAATACACTAGTGTATGTAGTCCA
>JBPCNB010000040.1:0-6389 GCA_051001675.1 Nitrososphaeraceae archaeon
TATTTATATTATACTAACCCATTAAAATTGCATGAAAAAGTTGAATTCCGTGAATCTCGAGGCAATATTCAACAGCAGAGGTACTTGTTAGAACCCGAAGACGTTGTTAATGCTATCGTGCATTCATTATTGTCTAAATCCACTTTAATTAAATCCTACAACCTTACGAAGCTTAAAGATATCGTACAAATTGTTAGAGGCGTGTCCAGTATAGCAACACAAACTTCTAACCAATATGGTGATAAATTGCCATATATTATGAGTTCTGTTAATGATGGAACAATAAAAGACGAAAATTTGGTATGCCTAGATGTAGCCTTATCTATCTAAGCGCTCATCTAGGGATGTTGTTTCGCAATTCTCTGGTCTTATCTTTCCTCGGATTGATGACGCCCCTAAATAACTTAATAAGTTTCTAGCGATATTACTAGTGATATAGTAATGATTTCTAACTGGTTGGTCAAAGTAGGAAGTTCAATTCCGAGAGGATATTCTAGGCGTTACGTACTTGGATTGTTAAGACAGCATCCGATGCTTACAACTAAGGAAATTGTCGGTAAGGCTATTGAACATAGTGAGGGTCGATGGAGACCTTCCCCAGGACTAATCTATCATATGCTTGGTAAATTGCTTGCTGAAGGGTTAATAAATGAAATGGACAATGGAAGATATTCAGTTACAATAAAAGGAGTAAATATGCTCACAGATATAGAATCAGCTCGTAATATTCTACAAAAACAAATAGATATCTTATTTGGAATATGTAATGTAGTAAGGGTAGAGATTGAGAGATTAGCTAACACAGGACCAATATTAAGTCCCATTCTGAACAAAATTAGTAAAAGAACACTACATTATATGAGGAACTTAGAAGAGTTAAAAAATAAGACTGAGCAATATGCGACACGACATTATCCTGATAATTTAGGGAAGTTGAGAAGCACTAAAAAGAATTTGTCAGATACCAGTATATAGGGTAACCAGGTTTCGAATAAACAATCGATATCTCGTTACCATAATTAACCTATTTAGTATGGCAAATTAGATATGCTGGACGAAGAAACATCAAAGCATGTTTTTCAAGAAATAATGCGAATGGGGATATATCCTGAGTTGATAAAAGAACTAAAAATGGACACATAACAAATAATTTTCTTCTCACCAAGGCACAGGTTTTACTATATCAAAATAAAATACGTGCAGAAATCAGACTTAACGATAGGTCAAAGCTGAAATTGTACCAACATTCAAACCTAGAATAAAGAAGCGATATGGAAAACTGTGTTCGAGAATGAGCTCCAAGACAAAATTTCCAAGATTAGATTGACTGATGAGGTTGAACCAAATTTTGCACACGTTACTATGCTCTACTTTTGGGATCTTGAAGCTAAACTGAATATAGCATGGTCATCAGATATTAATGCAAGAACATGGTCATCAGATATTAATGCAAGAACAATAATAGAAGTTGTTTGATTGAAAATCAGAACAAAATAGCTGGAGAATTATACCTTGCTCAGGTATCTTGTCAGAAAGTGTGGCAAGCAAAAAGATAATGCTCCTTTCTCTTTAGGTGACACAATTCATATTTCATGTAATACTACAAATTCAACAATATCATTTGGTGTTTGACTAATGCCGTATATCTATGTGCTATTAGTATTACTTTCTGGTGATTTCTCAGAAGTAATTACATCTTGTCCTTGTATATTCGCATCTGCATCATTTTCTACACCATCTTGGCCTTCTTCTGTTTCCTCATTACCTAAGAAGAGATCAGAAGGAGATGAGGGTGATTGTGAAGATAAGCTCTGATTTGTCTCACCAGAAGTAGCTTCATTCTGTAAATTATCAGCTTCTGTATTACTACTTTCTACGTCTTCTTGAATAGTTGTATCTTCTGCAGCTTCAAAAAGATCAGAAGAGAAGGAAGAAGATGGTGTCATATTCCTGCTCAGCTCACTGAAGAGATCAACACGATAAAAATGCGAATCAAGCAATTCACAATTCTCTACTTTTGCTATAATGGCATTATTTGAATAACCTACACATCTAAAGCTAGCAGAAGCATCTTGTATGCTCATAGCAGATATGTTAAAAGGATTTATCATAAATTATAAGAAATACTATGATAATGGCAATACATAGATCATAATAATATAAAATATAATCACCAGCCATGGTTATAGTTCATTTTTCTGAACTATAAATGTTGGTTTTCTGGACCCTTTCATTCATAATGGTTATAAATGATACCATACAATCATGTTGCAATAATTAGAAACACAAAAAAGAAGCTTAATTATACAGTGTTCCATCTATGTTGATAATCCCAGCAAAGGCGTTACCACTTTTAGTAACGCTAATAGTAATCTCCGTATTATCTTGTTATTCATCTTATGCAGATGATAATATATCCACTATTGCTCAAGAAGATAATGCATCAATATTAAAAAATGGATACAGCGATAGGGATAACAACAATGATTATAACTCCAAAACAAGCAGTATTGAAAATAATGGAATGGATAGTACTATTGCCAATGCTTCCTCGCTTATTTCTTATCCCCCTAGCTTTTCTAACTCTGGCATAGATGTGAACACCTTTCCTGTTGGTATAGCAGTTAACCCTAATACGAAGAAAGTATATGTAGCAAATGAGTATTCTAATACAGTATCCGTTCTTGACACAGAAACAGACAAGATTCAAGATAGAATCAATGTTGGGGTTTTTCCTTACGGTATGGATACAAATCCTCTTAACAATAGAGTTTATGTAACGAACAGAGGATCAAATACCATTTCTGTTATAGATGGATCCATTAATAGCAGATTGGTTGATATAACCGTAGGTAAATCACCTGTCGGTATAGCAGTTAATCCATCTGCTAATTGGATATATGTAACAAACTTAGATGATGGCACTGTATCTGTTATAGATGGTATAACTAACAAAGTAATTGATACAATTTCAGTAGGGAAAACACCATATGGAATAGCAGTTAATCCTTTATTCAATAAAATCTATGTTGCAGATATTATCGGAAATACAGTATCGGTAATAGATGGAGAAACAAATAAGATAAGTGCTAACATTTCGGTAGGAAAAAGACCTACAGGTTTAGCAATTGACATCACTGAAGGAAGTAACAAACTATATGTAGCAAATCATGATTCTGATAGCGTTTCTGTTATAGATACAATAACCAATAACGTAATTGATAATATATCCTCTGTTGGCGATTCGCCTGTTGGTATGGCAATCAACCCTATCACTGAAAAGCTGTATGTCAGCAATATTGGCTCAAATACAGTATCTGTTATAGATACCAAAGCCATAAACTCACGATATATCAGCGACAAGATTAAGACAGATGAAATACCGATACCAACAGCGGCAACCACAACCACAACAACACCAACAGAAGGCAAAAATGATACAATCCTTAAAGAAATAAGGGTCAACCCTACCGTAAAAGAGACATACAGCGGGGAAGATTCGTTGGTAAATATGCCCACTGATCTGGGCTTTCCACTTTTTGCAAGCCACGTTACAATTAATCCTTATGAAAATAAGACATACATAACAAATACTGGATCTAATACTATCTCAATCATAAACGGCAATAGTGATGAAGTATCCATAAGGATGACATTTAATGTAAATCCACCTAATACAGGAGAAATACAATGTAATGGTGTGAAAAATGTCTCAGGAAATTCTACATCATATGACAGAGGTCAAAAACTTCAATGTGTTGCTATTCCAGAACGAGGATATGCTTTTTCATCATGGTCTGATATTGGAAATGATATAAATAGAAATCCCTTGACTCTTGAAACCTCCGGATTTGGCACATTAACTGCAAATTTCAGATCGGCAATAACTCCAGAAGTATATATTTTTGCAATTGGTGGTATTGTAGGTGCTACATCAGTATTTGTAGGTTGGTATAACAAATATGGTCAGAGACGCTATATCAACAGATATTTGACAAGAATAGAGTCCACATATGACACATTACATGATAAAGACAAGCAACAATGCATATTGCAGTTACGACGTATAAGAACAGAACTATTATATCTATTTAAGAAAGGGTCTCTTTCTGATTCCCATTATAATATTCTAGACAAAAAAGTATCAGATTATATTGAAATCGTTAGGAGTGAAGAAGAGAAACAAGCTTAATTTCGTTTCTATCTATGACCCATTTGTCACCTACTTTACCACAATATACACTTATTCTATAGCTGACATTGGATGGCTTCTCATCAAATAATTTTGCATAAATTGTGCGACAAGCGGCTATAACATTGCCTTCAAATTTTACTATATTGACTGTACCTAATATTCTCAAAAGATAGTGATCGTGGATTATTATACCTCCAGTAGGTGTCCCGAGTTTGCTGACAATACATATTATCACACTGGTATTGCTGAAAAAGTGGTCAGTTATAGGAAGTCAAACACAATTCAATGAAGTAAGCAAAGGTAACAAACAACTAACTAACCCTTTTTCTCTATGCATATATTTACAAGAGACAGCGAGGATCAATAACAATAAGGCTGGTAGCGAATTTCTGATGAACTAGCAGCTGCCTAGTTGCTAACACCTCTTAACTAAGAACTTACTTATGGGTAATGCAACAAATAACCAATGGTTCATCAATAAATTACTCGAGTATCTTTTATAGTCGTCAAGTTCTTTTCAATTTAATACTTTCGTATTGCAGACAACGCTTCATTTGCTGCTTTGCTCACAGCTCTTGTGTTATCTACTAATATGCTCACAGCTACTGCATATGTTTCAGCCATTCTATTTGTGACAGGAAGAATCCACCACCAATAATAACTCCAACAAGACATCACGGTAGTCTCCATAAATTTAGCATATGCAGATTGAAAGGAATTGACTATTTCCTCCTGATATTTGTCTGATTCGTGTTCCCGACTAATTATATTAGTATCTTTCAATTTCGATGACGTCGCCGCGTCATATCTATGTATCCACAATTTACCATCCTCTGAAGCTAGCAAATTTCCTTGGGTATCTTCTTTAAGCCAACTAATAGCCTTAAGGTATTGTATCCATACAGAGACTAGTTGCTCATTGCTGTCTAAACTCTGTATTATCTCCTTTGTGCTCTGACCTTCATCGATACATCTAAGGATATGTAGTGCTGTTCCTAATGCTGAGTTCATGTGGCTTTTTTTGATATCATTCTTTTTATCAACTGGATGCTCTATCATGAGATTTTGATAACATTAGTAACGTATTCACAATAATATTTATACATACTAGATAATTGAGAGAGTTTTTAGCCTAAAGTAGAGAAATTTATAGATTAAGAAAAGCTAGGCGATAAACCGATATGTATTTGCATAAAAAGCAGTAATTTCTATCTTCTAGGCTTCAATAAAGAAAACTGTATTTCAAGCCCTCTTTTGTCTCCTATCGACATGTGATATGCCTCGTTCTCTTGTAAAGGTTTAGCACTATACTATCCTTGTTGCACATTGGACACACGTCACTTGGGTTATCAGCACTAGTAGTAATTTCACTATTCTGCTTTTCTTTGATGGCGCTATACAACATCGTGCAGACCAAAAACAAGACTTCACATAATGCAAATTGACGTTGATACCCATAGAATGGTTTGGAAGACGACACTTCGACGATATCAGCTAGACATGATTTACGACTTATTCCTTTAACATCAATAATCTTTAAGCTATTAATAACATTGGTTGTAAGTTTTATATAACAAATTGAAACTTTTACATCCAAGAGCCTAAATGGAAGATGATACATTGCTTCTACATTGCTTTACCTCCTAGCATAGTCCTATAAACTTGTAAAGTCAATTGCAACTGCAACTACGGGTTCATTTCCAATAACCCACGCATTATGTCCAGGTGGAATTACACCCATATCTCCAGGCCCGAATGAATTCTTCTTCAGAATCATCATCCGTAACTACCTTAATCTTCCAGAAACAAAATACTGTGTATGCGGTGCTTGACAGCTATTTGGTTTGACTTTTAGTTTGACTGTTTGTTTTACACACTTTTCCCAACTCCAACCAGGCTCTAAAAAATTGTTGTTGTTCTACAGTCTGTTTGCATTGCTGCGGATTATCTGTAATGCCGTCATTCCCTTTTCAATGCATTGTAGTTGGCACAAGATATGCATCAATAGTAACATAGAAATTCCACCTAATTACGTAGTTCATTAACAATATCAATGAGTTGCTTGCAATAGTGAAGGTTATCATTTGTAATTTCAGTTATGCGTCTTACCTTTATTCTGGTATTCCTTGCCTTGTTTATGGATGCTTGATTGTTTCAAGATCTAAAGCTAAGCGAGGACGTGAACGGTCTATAC
>JBPCNB010000041.1:0-5040 GCA_051001675.1 Nitrososphaeraceae archaeon
CTACGCTATTCAAAAATAGATTTTGAATTAAGTCCATACTTCTGATGCTGATTGTGATTGTTCTCCTTCATAAGAATAGAATTTGAGAGCTAACCTGAAGGCATCGAATACGTCATCATAGCTCGTCACTTCCTTATCCAATACACCTTCATTTTCTACGGCAGTTCTTAGAGAAGTTATTAGTTTGTCATGTTTAGAGTTGATAGAGATATACCCGTGCTCAAACATCACCTTTGCATGTCCTAACATTGCCTTATGCTCTGTGCTAAAGTTGACAGGAATTACGAACATGTTTCTAGTCCAATCCCACTTTTGTGACTTAGTATGCAATCACCTTATCGTAGTTTGGATCTTCACCTAGTTGCATTTTGAGTGACTTGATAAATGATGGGTTGCACCATCAACGTAGATTTTACCATTTTTTTCACAAAGTTCAAACTCTCATCAACGTCCATATTTTGGAGAGGATTTCATTATAGGCAGGCCTTTCAAACTCTTCAGCATACAAAACATGAATTTGATCATCGGTAAATTGTGTAACCCATTTCGAGAAACGCTTTCTAAAAATCTCTTGACCTTTGGTATCAGTTTGATTTCTGGTTGGAAGGTAACAATAAGAGGTGGATTTGACAATATTTTAAATTTTTTAATTTGTTATTTTAACTTTTTTAGTTAAGTTAATCTTTATTAGATAGGTACTCATCGAATCATTTCATGAAGAACTTGAAAGAAATAGCCAAGGTAAATAGTACTATTTTTATTTTGTCTTTGGCAGCACTTTTTGGAAGCGCTGAAATAGATATGATACCACACCATGATGTATACGCTCAGACAAATACAACTACAACTACTACCGCAAGTATCACTGATTTTAAGACTCTACGAGACCAATATTTAGCCGAATGGCAACAACTTGAATTTCAGGCTGGGTTTGACACATTCATAGAGGATGGTTCAGATCAAGGGTACGGTGTATATGATGAACGTCCATCTAACATTTTTAGCCAGGATGCTCGTTCAATTGTACTATATGTTGAGCCTATTGGATATGGATTCAAAGAAGGAGTAGATGAAGAAGGTAACGTATTGTACTCGTTCAATTTTACCGCAACCATAGACATCTCAGATAGCCAGGGCAATCCATTAACTGAACCTATCCCTGCAGATTTCGGCGAACCTCTTAACTCACATAATAAAGCCACAGAAGCGTACATGCCTATAACACTAACTCTAGACCAACCACTTCCTACAGGCGAATATGCAATAACATATGTCATAACTGACGCAACATCTAACAAGAGTTTTGAGATAGTAAAAGACATCAGAGTAGCTGAAACTGTTAGTTGAGGCGATATAGAGGTATACACACTAGCCATAGAGCATAAAAGCCAACTTCAACGTTCCATCATTATTTCAATGTACAGAAGCGATGTTAGGCATACACTTACTGGCGGTGGTGGAGACGGTGGGAACAAGGACAGGTACAGCACGAGAAGGTAGTATAGATAACAGTAATTCAAAGCAGCTGTAATATCCAGAAACTAACTTTGGTATTTAGTATATGGATCAGATGATACACTATTTCCATTCCCACAATTTACGTACATAACTACTCGATTCACCATGAACTTCAAATTCAATCCCTGCAACAAGATTGTTGAGAAATTATATTTTACCTTGAGACATCCTCTTTCTATAAAAATGAGTACCAGTCTATCTCATTTTTCCTGATTTTGTATGTCTACCTACTGAATGTCCTATTGCCGTAGCAAGCTCACCAATAGCAGGACAGCCAACTCATTTTAAGATTATTTATCAATAAGAAAACGGAAGAAAATCAAAAGCATATAGACTATAGGTTCTCAATCCAAGACCTAGAAGGTAAGAAAATAGATCTGCGATCACCACACTCAGGATGGGGTGTTAAGTCTGCTTCCTATACCTTCGAAAAGGAAGAAGAATTCAAACCATAAATATCTATTTTCACTATACAATTTGTGCCAGTAAAAGTAGGTTCGACAGAATTTGAAATTACGACCTCTGCACCCACAGAATAAGAGACACATGCCTTTTTTCTTGCTCCTCTCTATTTTCTCAAGGGTTTTTTTGCATCAACACATCAACATTATTCCACAATGAGGACGTGTTACCTCCATTGGAATTTTTCCCCTGCTATCAATACTTCTTATTACAACATGGACACGATAACTGATGAATTTCTACTTTATCATTCATCCATTTTCTTCATCCTTCATAAATAGTGGTAGACATTGTTCATAGATGTTCATACTTTCATCATTAAAGAGAAGGAAAATGATTTCTTGATATTATAGAATAATGATCTGTGTAGGCTATCCACGAGGCTTTAATATCAATGACCATTTCTTCGATCTGTCGGATAGGTTCAACGAAGAAAGGGATGAGCCACAAGATGAGCCCTACACTCAGTCCGCTACCTTCTTTCATCTCTCCCAATAGTATGAATCGTTAATGCCTCCTGCAGCTCTATGACCTATTAAGAAAAAATTAATGTGAGAGGACCTACTCTTATCTTAATAATTCTTATTTATTTATAAAACATGTAATATTAATTACTTATGGTTAAAAATGATACAAATAATTTGTAATAAGTAGAGAACTTGCCAAATTCATATCTAAGCGAGTTTTACGTTTATCCGATTATTTTTTTGGTATAGCAAGTAATTATAAATCTCTAGTCGCATCATCATTGTGTAGATTCAGAAATGAAATTGGTTGGAACGAACATTTCAACAATGCAGTTTAAGGAAATTGCAGATAAGATGGAAAGCGAATCTGCACAAGGGATTCTGAAATGGGCATTAGATGCTTACGCACCAAAAATTGCTTTAGCATCGAGTTTCGGTGCCGAAGACATAGTCCTTATTGATATGATGATAAGAATTGCTAAAGAAAAAACGAAAATTTTTATATTAGATACTGGTCGACTCAATCAAGAAACTTATAACGTAATAGATGACATCCGTAAAAAATACAATATTCAGATAGAGGCATATTTTCCTGCTCAGGCAGAAGTTGAGGAAATGGTACGAGTAAAGGGAATGAATTTAATGTATAAAAGTATTGAAAATAGAAAACTCTGTTGTGAAATAAGGAAAGTACATACTCTTAATAGAGCATTAAGCAAACTTGATGGTTGGATTACTGGTCTAAGGAGGGAACAGGCAATAACAAGAGTTAGTATCAAAAAGATTGAAGTCGATAGTGCACATGGCAATATTATAAAACTAAATCCCTTAGCAGACTGGACTAATAAAATGGTTTGGGATTATATTCATAAAAATAGCATTCCATATAACAAGTTACACGATATCGGCTACCCTAGTATAGGTTGCGAACCATGTACTAGAGCAATTCAACCTGGCGAGGATCCTAGAGCAGGAAGATGGTGGTGGGAAAGTAATACTAGCCACAAAGAATGTGGATTACATTGGGATCCTACAAAAGATTCCAAAAGTAGGTAGTATAAGTGAATAATAGTATAGTCGATACTAGAAGTATCGGAGCTAATAATATAGAGAGCAATGGTAATAGCATACCACGACCACACGGAGGCAAGCTCATAAATAAATTTACTACTAGGCAGAATATTGATGGATTATTTTCTATAGAGGCATCAATTGATCTTCTAAACGATATTGAAAATATTGCTGATGGAACATTTAGCCCTTTGGAAGGCTTTATGGGTCAAGAGGACTTTGAGAGTGTCGTAGAATCAGGCCGTTTAAAAAATGGTCTAGCGTGGACTATTCCAATAGTGTTAGATGTTAATGACAAGATGGCAGCGGAGATTAAAGACTCTGGAGAAGCTGTACTAAAAAACAATGATGATCATTTTGCAGTTCTTAATTTTGAAGAAGTTTATTCATTTGACAAGATTGGTCTGTCGAAAGCTGTCTATCAGACAGAGGATGTAAAACATCCGGGGGTTGCAAGAACACTAGCAATGGAAGACAAACTTATTGGAGGTAAGATTGAACTTATTAAGAAAGCATCCTCTTCACCATTAAGAAAGTATAGAATGAGTCCTTCTGAAGTTAGAGCAGAAATTATAAGAAGAGGATGGAAAACGGTAGTAGGATTTCAAACGAGAAATGTTCCGCATGTTGCTCATGAAATGTTACAGAAGG
This sequence comes from Nitrososphaeraceae archaeon, assembly GCA_051001675.1. Lineage (GTDB taxonomy): Archaea > Thermoproteota > Nitrososphaeria > Nitrososphaerales > Nitrososphaeraceae > TH5893. Next base: position 4,170 of record JBPCNB010000041.1, read on the forward strand.
CTGCACTGAATATCTATGATGGATTATTTCTAAATCCGATGATTGGTAAAAAAAAACCAGGAGATTTCAAGGATGAAGTCATTATAGAGACATACAGAACGCTCCTGGAAAAGTACTATCCTAAGGATAGAGCTATGCTTGTAACACTTCATACTGTGATGAGATATGCTGGACCAAGGGAGGCAATTCATCATGCCATTATGAGGAAGAATTTCGGATGTTCCCATATCATTATTGGAAGAGATCACGCAGGAGTTGGAGATTATTATCATCCTTTTGCAGCGCAGGAAATCTTTAAGCATTATCCTGATCTTGAAATTCAGCCATTATTCTTTCCGGCATTTTATTACTGCAGAAAATGTATTAGTTATGCGAATGAAAGGAATTGTCCACATGGATCGGAATTTAGAGAAGAATTAAGCGGTACAAAGATGAGAGAGTTAATCAATCGCTCTGAAATACCTGCAGAACACTTAATGAGACCAGAAATATCAAAACTAATTGTGTCTTATAATGATCCATTCGTTAAATAACTATGAATGTTGTAGAGTTAAAGTAGATTCCTAGTTAAGAAGCTCGACAGGGGAAGTGGAGATGAGAATAAGAGAACAATATCAAGTCAGATTTTTGAAAACCACAGGTATTAAAGATCGACATCTCAAAAGAAGTTCAATTTGTATGACCGCATCTGTATCAATATTAGTTAATAGGATTGTTTTAAGCATGTAATAGCAGAGTAAGAGGAAATATGACTATTATGTGATATGCGATATACCTAATTTACTAAGTAATGTTGCTATTTTCTAGATATATTACCATGGAGGTAAATCTTGAATTCTAAGCGAATTTGTTAGGTTGTATCAAACTTAGA
>JBPCNB010000042.1:0-1605 GCA_051001675.1 Nitrososphaeraceae archaeon
GTATTACAAGCATTTCTACTACAGAGAATCTATTAGTTTGTTATCACCATTGTAACACATGTGGCATCATATTTGATTGTGTTGAAACTAGACAAAAGTGTAAACTTCCATTCTCTAGTTATAAAACTAAATGTGTCTCGTGTGCCTAACAGGCATTAATGATTGGGATGTCGCCAGACGCGGCATCGTTTGTTGCGGACAAAACGGATATCCAAGTGGCCAGTTATATCAAGCATTCTATATCAACACCTTGAACGAGTCCGGTTTTCTATATAATACGATAGAAGCGATTTCAGGTAGAGCTACACATACTTACCATGCCCAAGAAGCGTAGGGGTCATGAACTAGGCGTTATCAAAATCGCAGGTAAAAGATACACTTCCTTCTTCCACACAAGTCCTCCAATACCATTCACTTTAAGCAAAAACTTGGTGAGCGCCCTGAAATGATTATGCTCTTCCGTGATTAAATTGTCAGCTGTTAGTTCATAAGACGTTACCTTCGCAGAATCGAATATCAGGGTGGAACGACCTCTGTTGAAGACATACTCCGGGATACCAGGGTTACTTTTTATTGTATGCTTTCAGATAATCTTCAAGGAAGGAGGACGTGGCAAAGTACAGGAAAATGATGACGAGATCTCACACAGATATCGGCTAAAGTATTGAGCAGAGCACAACTTGTACTAACGAGGGCAGGAATGAAGCTAATTGTATTTGGATCTTCGGATTCAGGAGACAACGAATTTGATTCTAACTTAGACATTGATCAGAGCATAGAACAAAGTAAAGCTTGCAGTGGTGGATCTAAATGCAGTAATTCATCAAGTCCTAGCAAATGTGGGTTAGCCTGAGTATAGAAAAGACAGTACGAATAGATAATAAATAAAAGCCTTCTTTTCCTTTTTCCGTCAGACACTATTCAAAATTACTGATGAGGGGATGTAGATTAGATTATGAGATAAGATAAATTGATACTATTTCTAGGCGACACGTAGTCTTTTAAAATATCATTCAATAAGACCATATAATTCCATTTACCCTTCTTATTAATTCTTCATTTTCAATTGGTTTTGCAACAAAGTATCTTTCGCCCCATTTGGGAAAGACTTCTTTTCTATAAGCTTCGTAATCTCTCAACTCACTAAGTGCAGTAAGAAAACATACTTTAACGTGTTGGTCTTTCTCACGTAATTTAAGATATAATTCAAAACCGTTTATGGAAGGCATTTTAATATCAAGGATCAACAGGTCGTATATTCCTGGTTTAAAGTTCTGCAGTACAGCAGATGGCTCATCGAATGAATCAACCTTAAACCCATTACCCTCTAATACCTTTTTTAGCATTAAGGTAATATCAGGCTCATCATCTACTACAAAGATTCTTTTACTGTTACCATTTATCATTAGTTATTGCAACACCATATTAAACACATAGCAAAATGCATTATTTCTAAGACAGTCTACAGGATAAATCAGATTCATTTAGTTCAGATCAATTACTTGTGGCAGTATTAATATCTTGATATTGAATACAGAAAAGGCAAGATTGCTTTTCGTAATAGGGTCGGTTCCAACGATTGTAAGCAGTAAGAGAGAAACCGTT
>JBPCNB010000043.1:0-2284 GCA_051001675.1 Nitrososphaeraceae archaeon
TAAAAACACTCGATAGCCCCTAACAGCTTTAGGGGCTATCGAGTGTTTTTAAAAAATCTAGAGTTTTAAAGTCCGAGTCAGAGTCACACAATACCAATCTCTTCAATCCTTAAATAAAACACTTATCAGGATTCCAAGAAACTTTTCTGACATTTGATCTTATACTAAACTCATTACATTATAGTCTTTACTAGTCCATTTTAATACATTTAATTATTCAATAGATCAGATGTTATATACATTATGGAAGACCTTCAACCAAATCAATTTGAGGACATACTACCCTCGCAAGAAAAAGCCTTGGTGATGTTCTATGCAGATTGGTGCCCTTTTTGTCAGAAGTTCAAACCCATTTTTGAATCTGCTGCAAACTCTCTTGATAGCCGACAGAAATTCTATGAGTCCAATATTAATGATGACGATAACCCACTATGGGAAAGATTCTCTATAACTGCCGTTCCTACTCTTATTGCATTTGAAAAAGGGAAGATTATCTCGAGAAGAGATGCCAACATGGGCCTAGGTCTTAATAAATCCGATCTAGATTCTATTTTAAAAGATTTGATTTCAAATATCGTTCCATGAATCTAACGCATCTCTCCAACCATGTGCCATTTCTTCGATTCCATTTTGAATCAGCGATTGTGCCATTTCTTTACCTAATTCTCTAGCTCGAGTTACCACGCCAATTTTTTCGAGGCCTATTGATTTTTTCCCATCGGCAGAGAATGCCTTAACACACAATCTAATGGTCTTATTTTGAAGATCACAAACAGCTAGCGCCCCCACGGGAAATCTGCACCCAGCACCAATATCGTTCGTGAGAGCACGTTCTGCATCTATTGATATTCGTGAAGCTTTATCTTCGATTTTTTTTAGCAGAGAAATGAGCTCTTTGTTGTCTTTTCTGCATACCACCGCCATAGCTCCTTGTCCTGGAGCTGGTAGAAAATCCTCGATATCAAATCTTTCCACTATTACATCTTCCATTCCAAGTCTCGTAAGACCTGCATCCGCCAGTACCACAGCATCAAATAGTCCGCTCAATGCCTTATTGATTCTAGTCTCTATGTTTCCTCGTACAGGTAATACATTTACGTCAGGATTCTTCTGCAGAATTTGAATTGCTCTTCTCAGGCTACTAGTACCAATCTTAGCTCCCGCCGGCAGGTCTTTGAGCTTTACTTTTTTCACCGCTACCAGTACATCGTGTGGATCGGCTCTTTTCGGTATTGCGGCAATTATCAATTCCGAGTGAAAATCAGTTGGAATATCTTTAAGACTGTGAACAGCGAAATCTGCGTCTCCGTTCACAACTGCATCATTAACTTCCCTTTCGAACAAACCCTTCCTATCCATTGAAAACAATGGGCGTTTGTCAATATCACCTTTTGTTCGAACAGAAACGATCTCAAATTTATCTATTCCAGATAATCTTCTTAATCCATCCAATACAATTTCTGTCTGTCTGATTGCCAGTTTGCTTTTTCGCGTTGCTACTTTGTATGTTGTCTTCAACTCTCTCTCACGTCGTGGAAGGCGCTGCCAATCCCTGGTGCAGCAGTAACCAAATCAGTATTTAGAGTTAGAACCGCTATGTAATCATTCCATATATTCATTAGACGGAAAGCATAATTAGCAACCGACTGAAAGTTAGCTATCAATACCGATCACTTTTCTTAATTTGTCCAATTATACGCATAATAATGTTTAGCATCCACATTTCTTGTCTTGTCCCTATATACGTGAGTTTACATTCCATTTCTTGTCCCAACCAGTCGAATTCTTTACAATAGGTATATTGGTAATCCTATTCAAATTGACATAAAACTTTAAACGTCCCTGCCGCTAAGGCTTTTTATAATTTAACTTAGTTTCTCGGGCTTGGAATTTAGTCAACCCCTTTCTGTTTTAATTCTGCATCCTTAACTTCAGATAATTTATGTTCTTTGAGTGTTTCCAATGTGTCAAATTTCTGTCCACAAATATCGCATGTTAAATCTTCTTCCGGAATGTCAGCTATTTCGGAAGGATTGGTCTTCATTTTATATAAGAGTAACACCAAAGGATTAAAACCTCATCCTAATTAATGGAACTATATGACTACTGACATTCCACAAGTACCTCAAGACGATTATGAGCAGATGAAATGCAAGTATTGCCTAAAGGTTATCGGCTGGGGTAAGTGTATCTGTGATCAGCGGGCGAAAGGTCTATTGGAAACCGTCTGTGCTGAATGTTATTTGCAGGAAATTGTGAATAGGCAACCTCAATAATAAAAGAC
>JBPCNB010000044.1:0-4558 GCA_051001675.1 Nitrososphaeraceae archaeon
AATATGTCAAACAGGTAATAATTCTCCAGCTCTTAGACCTGAAATTGTAGATTTGTACATAAAACAAGGAGACGAAGCGACGACAACAATAAACCAGGCGCTTTCAATAATAGAAGAAAAAAATGAAGATGACTAATAACCGCCTTTAAGAAGAAGATATCTCTATCAACTGAAGTATAATCTTACAATTTTTACAACGGCATAATGCCACGAGCTTTTGTCTGCTTATTTTATGATTTTAGATCAGTTCTATTTTCTCTGTTCCCCGACTTCTAGGGGAGTGACTTTCTAACTATTTACTTCCTTTTCTTGCAAGTAATTCGAAATTCTCTCTAAACTTAGGATTGTTCCATTCTTATCTTATGCCATATATGACTTGACTTTAATGACTTGACTTTACCTTCCCATTCTGTTTGTACTCCTCCATATCTGTCAAAGTACAGATTTTCGTCAAGAAATTCATATTCTATCAATATTTCTGCAAGTTCAAATTTTGATGTATATCTCTCAAAGAGTTCGGCTCCTTTACTTCCCCGAGGATACTTGTTTCTAAATTCTTTAAATGATGCTACTTCTAGTTAATATTCCCCAAAACATTCTGCTGATTCAAAATCATAGCAGTATTGTATAACTCAGTTAGCTCTAGCAGACTATCAATATCATCCTCAGTTACGGTTTTTGTATTCCGTATATTAGACAGACTGTAGTTTGTCTGGCTTTTGCCATGACTACATGTGTGTCTTTTAATAAACAAACCCATTTTCGTATGTTTCTAGGTTCAAGTCTGAGGCAATTAAAGCAACCAATAATACCATCAAAAGCTTACCCTATACTAGTGCAAGGTAATAGAATGTTCCAAACACCTAAGGATTTCTTTGAAAATCTACACAAGGAAGGGACCGGTTTATTAAATTATAACGGGAATAAGGTGCCATGCATATATGTAGATTCAAATAAGTATGAGGACATAATTAGCAGCACATCTGGTAAAAAATTGGCCGTCGATACTTTACTCATTATTTTTCATGATGGGACTCATGTTTTCGTCGATATTCAGATGAAGTTTCTAGATTCAGACAGGGAGGAATATTTTCTAGTGTTTGCAAATGAAATGTTAGAATTTTTTGAGGCTTTATCAAAAACTGGACTTATAGCAATTGTTCCTCAGAGAGAATATTATGGAAATCAGAACATCTTCGTCATCCAAATCCCAAAGATAGAGTCAGCAGAGAAGGCCTTTGAAATTATCAAGTCCAATGCTAAAATGTAAAATGGAATTGAATAAAAAACACCGTGTACATGAAAACTGGCAGGTCAACGATGACCCTAATAATGATCGAATAGATAGTGGCACAATATTAGGTTAAGTGGCTTTTGGTTATAATGATCCGCGTCGGATTCAAGTCTCCTGCGGTCGGATAATTCTCAATTATAACATAACGTCCAAGTGTTAAGATATGGAAAATACAAACAATTCTATTACTGCCCTAGCACCGTTCCCGTAAACATTAAGTTTACTTATTCTAGAGACGCTGAATATCTTTGGGAAGTATTGTTTGACAAGCAACGCCGGTAATGTGAGTAAGTATAGCCTCTGAATTGCATACGTTTCCCATACGATACACTCAGTTTCAGATTTATTGGGATAATATTGGTAATCATTGTATCTGGCTCGTTAGCCTCCACCGTCTGCTCATTTCCTGTATTTGCTTCTTAATTCTTCTATTCTTCCTTCTTCTATAGTAATTTCTGTTCTGGAATGTATCAGATTGTATTCCATTATTAATGTATATCCTTTACTTGTATGCTACTGATAACCAAAAAAGAATTTGGGATTCTCGTAACGTCTATGTGAGAACGGCATTCAATGCTACGCTGTTATCCGCGCTGAACTCTACATTCTGTTCACCAGCATTCAATAGGAATAGCGCATTGATGTTACCAAAGTGACAGGGTTTCCTGTTGCTGGATCTGGACCTGTAATCTGTCCACTCAAGTTTACTGAATAGAGTGTTTGGCATTGAGTTATTGGAGCAACTCTCTGCATAGGAACTACCATTGACTGTGTTGTTTGTCCACCTTGGATATTTGCTGCTACGATGAAGGACGCTATCATAAAGGAACGTTTCTTGCAACCCTTACAATTAAGCAGGCTTGATCCTCACATAAGCTGTCAAACCTCAATCGATACTGACATTCTTCTTTGTCTTCAACATTCTTTCACTGAATACGTATTTGTTCTCAAGGAATTAATCAATTCAGAGGTTTTCTTTCCGTTCAACGGATAAGACCTATTCATTCCTCGCTTTCTTTGAATTCTTCAATACATTCAGATGGGCTGAAACAGCACGTAATGTAAAATTGAAGTTCTCTGCGAAAATAAATGACCTATTGCTTACTTACTACCTTCCACTACCACCACGAATTTGATATACTATTACTCCAATCAATGTAAATGCTCCAACAATAGCTGCAATAAAAACGCTATTTGCAAATTGAACTTGATTTAATTGAGCGCCTACACTAGCTGTGAAAACAGCGAAAACCAGAATAATGAAGCCAATCAATGCAAATAATGCAAGTATTACTGTCCTGACATTATTAGATACCCTTGCCGACTCAGATAGATTAACATTATTATCTTCCTGCGATTTGCCCATCGTTGAAGATATTTTACTTACAATCTTATCTTTGATACCATTGTTTCTAGCTGATGATGACGTATCAGATTCCTTCCTCTCTTGGTCACTCATATTTTGTGTATACAGCTATCATCTTATATAAAGTGGTGCGAATGGCTTATGGTACCGACCAGTTAAATACCTAAATGGCAGGGTGCGTAGTAGGTCGCATGCAACAACGATAAGTTGTAAAAAATCGAGATATAGTAAAGGCATAGTAGTCTAAAAACGTAGCAAATTATTTTCATCACAAGACTTCAATACCGCTAGAGTACAATGCAAATAAGTCACAACTTCAGAATCTTATCTCCCGAACACGATCACACAACGACTTTCCTACGGTTCCACTGCATTTTTCGAGAAGGTCATTTAGCAGGTTCTCAAAGGAAATTTGGTTGTGCTTTAACTGTTAATTTGTATCATTATTTGGCGGTTGTGATGGAAGCAATGGTTGTAAATCATTTGAGGCTAGAGGAGATTCGGTAGAGTCCGGAACTGCCACTGATGAAGGACCCAATTGTACATAAACATTTTCAACCTTACCATCCCTCAGTATTGTTAGTTGTACTGTTTCACCAACTTTCTTTGTGTCCAAATATGAAATAATGTCATCTATTGAATTGGCTGTTTTGTTATCAATTCTTAGTATTACATCTCCCCCTAACTCTATATCTGTCCCATTAATCCTAGCAATTATATATCCACCTCTTATCCCAGCCCTATCAGCCGGTCCTTCAGCAATAATGTCAACTACCAGAAATCCTGTTGCCTGAGTCAGATTCATTGCTTTGGCAATCGCAGGAGTAACGTTAGTTCCTGAAATTCCAATCGATGGTCTTTGTTCTTCTGTCTGTGGTTGTAGCTGTTGTTGTAGCTGACTGTTATCTGGCCTTGCAGTTAGGGTAATGTTGACTGTCTGAGGTTTGGCATCTCTAATAATTGTTAATTGTACCGTATCGCCTACTTGTTTATGTCTTTCTAAATGAGTTAGTAAATCTTCTATTTTTCTTACATCCTGATTATCTATTTTTAGAACTATGTCTCCTCCTAGTCGTATTTCTCTTCCATTAATATTTGTGACTTTATCTCCTCCACGTATCCCAGCTTTATCAGCAGGGCTTCCTTCATTAACACCTATAACTAGAAATCCCTTTGCTTCCTCTAAGCCTAAACCTAGAGCCTTCGCAATATCCGGTGTAATATCGATACCTATCAGACCTAGCCAAGGATGCTGATAGGAACCTGTTGTAATCAAAGATGGCACAACTTTTGTAATTGTATTTGATGGTACCGCAAATCCAATCCCAGCGTATGCTCCTGTCACTGAAAATATGGCAGTATTCATACCTATAACTTGTCCTTTCATATTCAGGAGAGGTCCACCTGAATTTCCTGGATTAACAGCTGCATCTGTTTGAATGATGTCTGGAATAGAGAATGCTCCAGAGCTTTCTTGTTGCTGCTGGTCTGGAATTAAAGGCGGTAGCTGAAATGGTAAATCGGGAATGTCTGGGAATAGATCATCAAATGGCGGAGGAATTTCTGGTAGTCCTGGTTGCTGTTGTTGTTCTCGTTCTCCTTGATTATCTCTAGGCAGACTTGGGCTTTCTTCTGCCGCTAATGATGGAATGGTTCTCCCGAGCCCACTAACAACTCCAACGGTCAAAGTTCCTGATAATCCAAAAGGATTGCCAATTGCAACTGCTTGTTCCCCTATCTTAACTTGTGAAGAATTTCCAAAGGTTAGTGGAACAAGTTTTGATACAGATATATTTTCCACACGCAATACTGCAATATCGCTGAATGGATCAGATCCAACTACTCTAGCATTATATACACTTCCATCATGAAAAGTTATGACAATATCAGTATTGTTA
>JBPCNB010000045.1:0-8630 GCA_051001675.1 Nitrososphaeraceae archaeon
GTCATTGTACAGTGTTTGTAGTGTGAATCTTACTGGTGTCCCACAAGAACAGGTTACAACAACAACAGCAATAGATGCCAGAGCGAGATAATGTTAATGCTACGAAGATTGACCGGCAAAAGTAAGATAAGATGCCGTTTTCGCAGGTTTACTAATGAGAAATGGCTACTTTTTATACTGCCATGCCCTTTAATTGTTAGCCAGTTCGACTCTTCGAAAAATCTTTTAAGACGGGATGGCTGATATAGCGTCTGTGTGCTCAATTATAGGGTACAAGGGTACTTCATACGCAGCCCCCTTGCTCGTTGAAAGCTTGAAAAAAATGGAATATAGGGGGTATGATAGTGTAGGCATTGCCACAATAGAGAATGGCAATATCCTTGTCAAGAAAGGAGTGGGAAAAGTGGCACAGGTTAACAAGACACTAGATCTTCAAAAGATGCCAGGACAGATAGGAATAGGTCACACCCGATGGGCTACACATGGCGGAATAACCGACACAAATGCACACCCACACGAGGGGTGTTCCTCAGATATTGCAGTAGTTCACAACGGTATTGTTGAAAATTATAAGGAGTTAAAAAAAGACCTCGTAGCTTCCGGACACTCGTTTAAGAGTGAAACAGATAGCGAGGTTATTGCCCACCTACTTGAAGAGTTCTATTCTCAACTCCACGATAAAGTGCAGGCCATCGTTCAAGTTTGTAATAAGCTACATGGAGCATATGCATTCGTTGCTATTTTTGGAGATGGGACAATCTGCGGGAGTAGATACGACGAGCCTCTTATCATAGGCTTGCCGAACGATGGATACTTTATCTCAAGTGACGTGCTTGGCTTTCTCCAGTATACGGACAAAGCCATTTTCTTAGACAATAAGGATATAGCAGTCATAGCAGGGGAAAACCTCACTTTGTATGATTCAAACGGGAAGGTCGTGAGTCGCAGTATTACTCAGGTTGCATGGGAACTTGGGGCAGCGGACAAGGGAATATATGCTCACCACACTCTCAAGGAGATTCATGAGCAAAAGAAAACTGTCTTGAAAGGAATGATCCAAAACGAAGAGGACTTGACAAGATTTTGTGATATTTTGCTCAATGCTAAAAGTATCTACATAACAGGAAGTGGGACCAGCTACCATTCCGCTTTACTGGCAAAGCATATCTTCGCCAAGTTAGCAAAAATGCGCATTGAGCCTGTTATTTCAAGCGAGTTTCAATATGTTTTAGATTTCATTGATAAAGATAGCGTGATCCTTGCAATATCCCAGAGCGGGGAAACTGCGGATGTCTTAAATTCAGTCAAGTATGCCAAACAATTAGGCACAAAGATCCTTTCAATCGTCAATATAAGCACGTCTTCTCTGGCCAGAATCTCCGATTCTTATCTTACAGTTAACTGTGGTCCTGAAATAGGAGTTGCTGCTACGAAGAGTTTTACCGGCCAGCTTTCAGTCTTTTATACAGTAATAGACAAACTGTGTAATGGCGCCATTGGAATTAATAGCAAACGGGATGAGATAGCATCAGCAATAGAATTACTTCTTTCCAGTGAAGAACAGACCATTAGAATTGCTGACCTCCTAAAGGATATTCGTGACATATACATCCTAGGCAAATCCTTGCATTTTCCTATCGCTTTGGAAGGGGCTTTGAAAATAAAAGAATTAACGTATATTCATGCTGAGGGCATTGCCGCCGGAGAAATTAAGCACGGCCCACTGGCTTTAATTGATAATAACAGTATTGTCATCGTGATAAATCCAAGGGACAACACATACGATGACGTATTGTCTAATGCTCATGAAATAAAGTCCAGGGGCGCCACTATAATCGGTATATCAAACGAATCAGAGGAGGTGTACGACCACTTCATCAAATTGCCCAATTTCGACAGCATTTTGTACCCGCTCATCGAGATAATTCCACTTCAGTTACTAGCATATCATCTTGCCCTAAAGAAAAACGCTGATCCCGACTACCCACGTAATCTTGCAAAATCAGTTACAGTAAAGTGAAGTTACCGTGTGGGTGGGATTATTATTCTTGGGCTATTATGCCTTATGAAGGAAAGGACAAAAGCAATTTTAGGATGTCATATATTCACTAAAATCTTGCCTACTACGTGGCTGGAGAGTCGGATTGTTTTTTTTCTCTTTGCTGATAGTGGACCACGGTGAAGATCCGTAATTGTGGCCGGGATAAACGATGAGTTGCTCATTTAACTGTCGAACCTTGTTAAGCAAGCTATCATACATTTCATCCACATCTCCACCAGCCAGATCTATCCTGCCGCAACTCTCTACAAATAAGGTGTCCCCGGTGAAAACAAATTTATCGTCGACCAATAAGCAAATACTTTCTTTCGAGTGCCCAGGGGTGTGTAGCACTGTGATTACCGTATCCCCCAATTTAATTTGCTCGCCATCTTTCACGGTAACATGATTTCCTTTTTGACCGGAGAGCGCATATTGCAGTATAGGGGCGCCCGTGGCGGCAGCGATCTGCTCATTTCCTTGAATGTGATCAAAATGATTATGTGTATTAATTATCATTTTAGCTTGCCACTTTTCTTTTTCTAGGATTCTGAGTATCTTCTCAAGATCCCATGAAGGATCGACAATCGCCGCAAACTTACTGTTATCATCAGCGATAATGTAGCTGAAGTTGGACATAGGTCCAACTTCTATTTGTGCCACTTTTGTTGTCATTTAGGTCAGAACTCCATATTCAGCCTCAGGAGGGATTCCAATTCGCTCAACTTGAATTCGGCCTGTGTATTTTTTGGCTAGTTTTAATCCTTTTTTCATCCTATGAAATGTTATAGTGGCATTGGCCTTTATGCATTTGTTTGAAGCGTTACCGGTATTCGGATCAAGTCCAGAAGGAAGATCGACTGCCAGAACGAAAGCATTAGATTTGTTAATCCTGTCAATTGCAGAAGAGTATGGTTCCCTGATCTTCCCTTTTATTCCAGTCCCAAATAAGCCATCAAGAATTATGTCTGCACCTTGTATTTCCCTTTCAAAAAATTGACCTAAATAAGCTGAAGAACTACTTCTTGGGGAGATCACTTTTATTGACTTCATCTTTTTAATGATTGTCCAATTTGTCTTAGCCTCTGGTGTGCGAATTTCTCCTGGCGGTGTCAAAAGAACGACTGATATATCGATAACACCGGAAGCAGCTAAATGTCGGCATGCCACGAATGCATCCCCTCCATTGTTGCCCCCACCACAAATAGCTATAATTTTTTTACTCTTTACGGTGCTCTCAAATTCGCGCAATAATAAATCTGCAGTTCCGTGTCCTGCGTTTTCCATCATCAATAATTTCTTCATACCAAGTATTCTATGGCCGTTATCTTCTATCTTATACATCTGTTCTGAGGTAATAGCTTGGCTTTTCATGCTTTGATTCAATGTTTTCCTTGCAGGAATACTGCATAACAAGTATCTCATATATCTCTTATATTTTCTGAGAACGTACTCCATTATCGTTTGAGAATCAATAAATTCTTAGGGATGCGGTATAGATAATGTCCTTGCATGTTAATGAATTATTTACAAGAGTCGCTGCAAACGATAAGTAATGATCTCAAGGGAGTTGAGGAAAGACGAGAGAAATTATTGAAGGGAACACGAGACATTATCTCTCTGTGCAGTAAATCCATTGTAGACCAGCACAATGGCAAGAAAAAGGAAGCGAAAGAAAAACTAACCAAAGCAAGCACGATGCTTGCTGAATTTCGTGATTATGCAGAGAACGATTTACAGAGATACATGTTAGTTCCAGAACAAGAGTTCGTGGAAGCCTCTGTCCTAATGTCGATTATAGAGAATTCTGAAGTTCCGGGAGTGCTTGATCTTAAAGTGTCAGGACCCTCCTACACCCTAGGTTTACTCGATTCCATCGGAGAAATTAAACGGATGATTTATGACAGAATTAGACAGGGCAAGTCCGACGACGCACAAGAGCTCTTTAAAATTATGGAACACCTGTACAGTTTAATTTACCCATTCGCCATTTACGACAACATTGTTGGAGGACTTAGGAGAAAATTAGACGTCGCCAAGATGCTAATCGAAGACGTAAGAGCATTAATAACCGAAGAATCCAGACGAGGGAATCTGATACGAGCAATTGAGCAATTGGAAGCGCGACTTGTCGATGCCAAACTCTGATGAAATCATTCGGTTACTCTTAGCTCGGGCTTTCTGATCTGAACTAGTGATTAGAAAATCATAAACAGCTATCATATAAATAATAAATCCATCAGCCTTGGCAATGCCGATCTAGATAGTTCTAGAAGTTGAATCCCCTTTTTTAATATGAACTATCAGCCTTAGTTTTTGTTAACGTAGTATGAATCCTTCATTGAAACCTCACATAAGCCTGTTCAAGATAATCCAGCAAGACCTTGTGCCACCCTTCAAAGCCTTCCGGGTCAGATGGATAAGCACGATAATGATCAACCAATTTCTTATTCATGTTGGCTGTATACTTCAAGCCGTCCGCTAACTTTCTGTTAAACGAACCTCGTATAAACATAGACATCATGTCGAGAGAGCTAAACTCAGGATGCTGTCCGTCTGTTATACTATCAATATCCATCTTTGAAAGAAAATGCTTCATCCCATAATCAATATCCTCATTGGTAAGCGATTGCAGCATCCTGCGAAATACTTCGAGTCCTGCGGTCTTGTACCCGTACTCATTTATGTAACTCATATTGTAATTCCATAAGCCTTTTTCAGTTGTGTCGCCTGCTTCTATAGCTTCTACGGCATCTTTGCCCGCTATCGTGGCCGCGATAATAGCGGGTCCTATCCCACCTGCATCTAGTGGCTTGGGCATCCAGGCTGAATCGCCTACCATCATGAATCCATTTGCGACGAGACAGTCATTTTGTCTTCGTACTGAGACTTGCCATGTACCCCAACCATTTCCGTCGTCCATTTCCTCTCCTGTAATTGTGGGGTTGGAAACAACCGGATTATTCTTGACATAATTGTCTATAAGTGCCTTGACGTCACGATGAACGCCGGTCATACTGTTGTACAGGTCTAACGCCTTCTGCTGTACTCCTAGTCCTATGTTTACCTTGTTTTCTCCCTTAGGAAATACCCATGCATATCCCCCCGGAGCGATTTTTTGGTCTAAATGTATAATGCAATAGTCTGGATCAAAATGCGTTCTATCTTCAGTGGCCCTGTCAAAGCTGTAAATGTACCTCCCAGTCGCTTCTAGATCGACCCTATCAATTTTCTTTTGTATAAAAGATTTTAATGATAGATTTGTCCTGAGGACGGAAGTAACTCCAGTAGCGTCGATTACCAGCTTGCAGGTTTTTTTAAATGCGGTATTAGTTAACAAATCCTGTCCTGCGACGCCAACCACAGTGCCATTCTCTACCAACAACGAGCGGAGAGCAATATTCCCTTGTATTTCTACGCCTAGTTTCTGCGCATCCCGAAGCTGTTTCTGTGGAAGCATCTTGCGATTGAGTAAGTAGCCTTCTCCGTCAAAAGAGACAGCAGCTTCATGATTTGGAGAATATGCCATGACTCCCTTAACAGGATGCTCAATTTCTGGATGTCCCCATTTGAGGCCTATTCTCTGTGACATATAGTCTATTGATTTCTTTCCAACCGCATCACCACAAATCCAGCCCGTTATTGTTTTTCTTCCTAAAATAGGCAATGGATTCCTATCTACTACAAGAATCCGAAATGACTGTTTCGAATAGTATGCCGCCGAAGAGGCCACGATTAGACCTGCCAGACCGCCTCCAGCAACAATGATATCGTAGTCGTGACTGTTCAAATGTACATTAGGACAACGAGTGGGACTATATGATTTTTATTATATCTCTAGTCGATACATGGCTTGATGCTACGTTATTATCCGTTATTTAGCTGAGCTTTTTTAATCTGTTCCTGCGTCCATATGTCCATTTGTTAGCTGTAGTTAGGAGTGCGCATTTGGATTCGTTTTTTTTGGATGATTAATATACCTAAAAGATTATTTGAACGCGTACTGCCGGGGTCGCCTAGCCTGGGAGGGCGCAAGCCTGGAATCAGATTTCTGGATAGCTTGTGACCCGTAAGGGTCCCGAGGGTTCAAATCCCTCTCCCGGCGCTTTAGCTTAATCGAAGTCAACAAGAAACCTAAACGGAGCCAAATTGAACAAAACTAACTAAAGCGACTTTCGCATGCTAGACAGGGACAACGTTTACATCATTCACATTCAGTTAACCCTAAAACAACATAATTTTGACAAATTCAGACTGGGAATATAGTTGAAGCTACTTCCGGAACCCTCAGCTCTACTATTGGTGTTCTGATGAGTCCTTTGCTTCCAGTCGAGCTGAGGAACGCCATACCTTGGGGTAAGTATTAGGTTTCATTATTATCCTTTTCATGACAAAAGCGAACCCACGAGTTTCGGTTTCTATCTCCTCCGATTTCATAATCGCTTCAGCTAAGCCAACAATCTCTCCTTTGAGTGTATAAATCCCAACAAGTTCTACTGGGCGTAAATCATAAGGTATGGCAACAATTCCAGGAATTGCTAATTGTGCTCCATGGCAGAGTGCGTCAACTGCGGTATCCCTTATTACAACAGCACGTAAACTCTGAAGAGAATACTCTATAGGCTTGATAAGTAACCTTAGCTTTGTTTCATCCTTATTTTCCTTGTAAGATTCGAATGCATCAAGTATGTCATGCAATCTCACAAACCGTTCTGTCTCTTCTGTGAAATCGTTGACCCTTGTTCTTCTTAGTTCTATCATCGTGGCTCCAGGACTGAGAACTTCTCCTAGATCATATATGATTTTTCGAACGTAAGTACCAGCCTGACACAAAATCCGCATGAGGAGAAGACGCTCGTGCTGTTCTAGAAGTTCAAATGAGTATACAGTTCGAACTCTTGTAGCACGACGAACTGCAGAACGCTGAGGTGGCCTTTGGTAAATGTCCCCAGTAAATTCCTTCATAATGGGTTCTATTTTATTCGTAGAAATGTAAGAGTGCATTCTCGCCAAGGCATAATATTCTTTTGGCCCCAATGTCAAGGCCGACAATGCCTTTGTTGCTTCTCCAAGGCCCAAGGGCAGTAATCCGGTAGTCCCGGGATCGAGAGTCCCACTATGGCCTATCTTGGCTAGTCCTAATGTCTTTTTTACCCATGCTACAACTTCATGACTAGTGGGCCCAGGAGGTTTGTCAAGTAGGATAAACCCGTATTCGAATAAACTATTCAGTGGTCTTTTGTCTGGATTATGTCCGTATTCATCATTGGTTGCGTCGTCGTCTATCTTTAAAAGATTTTGTAACTGAGGCAATAACAACAGCTAATTACTCTAGCCCTTTTCTATGTTGTGAGAGATGGCCCACTTGCAACCATTTGATAATAGACTTTGAAACTTCAATCAATGAGGGCAAACTCAATAAATCTGTGTTGAGACAGAAATCAAATACTTTCAGGTCTTCTCCAAAACTAAAGCTGTATAGATTTTTATAAATATTCTTATTCTCCTCATCTCGTAATCGTAAAATATTTTTGGCCTCCATTAGAGGTATATTATCGCGATTGGCCATCCTAATTGCCCTGTTCTCCTGTGAACCCTTTAGCCAGAACTTGATGACGCCATCCACTAACCATGGCAAGGTGTAACTGGTTATTACCGCGTTTTCGCTTCTGATTAGTTCGATTAGTTTGTTGTCTACTAGTTTATCAAATGACGGGTCCGATTTTCTTTCCTGCATAAATCTTTTAGCTTCTTCCGTATCCCACCAATCATCGCCGGAGGTGGAATACCCTTTGCTTTCTGCAAACATTTTGAGAATATCCCCTCCGCTATATGACTTGAGACCAAATTCTTTTGCAAGTTCAATGGCCATAGTGGTCTTGCCCACAGCAGGCCAACCAGATATCAATATACTTAATTTTGATTCTGGCATTTTCTTTACCTTGTGTGTGCGCGTCTCATGTTATGCCCGGCATCGATGTCCCGGTAATCTTAGATATTATGCCACTGAAAGCAAATGAGGTTATTAGAAACCAGCCCCACAGAAAAACTTCTCCTGGAACGCTACACGCTCCCTTAGGCTGGCCAGTCTTATCAACCTGCTGGTCAATGTTAACGTTCTCCTCGCTACACATAATCATTGGTATGTGAATAGGTGAAACAGCAGTTGTAGCTCCAAAAATAGAGGGAAAAACAAAAATCCAAATTAAAAACGAAGGCATCATGTATATTAGCATAGGTCGCATTTGTTGCTGTTGCATTTCCATTGTCATTTTGTTTACGTACTTCTGTTTTTTCTTTAATTCTTCTATTCTAGGCTTATCTTGCTTTTTAATAGCCTCTGTGTACTGCTTTCGCCATTCATTTGTCTCTTTCATAACCTTACTCATTTTTCCTACATCAGTAGTCTTTTTTCTAAGCAAAGCGAAGGCATAATTCATACCTATTGCTATGAGGGCCGACACAATCATCGCTGATAACATGTCTGGAAACAAAGGATGCTTAGTGTATTGGGGAGTAAGGCCTGGGACTTGCATAATAAGTGATAACATGAAACTTACATCTAAAATCAACTATTTTCCCACCAGTATTC
>JBPCNB010000046.1:0-5713 GCA_051001675.1 Nitrososphaeraceae archaeon
GTTATAACTTTTCTTACACTATTGACTAACAGTCTATGAAAAGTTACAGATGAAACACCTGTATAAGTTAGAAGAAAATCTTCTATAGACTTGACATGACATTTCATGAAAAGTCTGTATCCAACAAAGTCGCGAATTTGTTTGATTATATTCCAAAATGTGCGTACAATAGTATGCGGTAATAGAGGATAGAAATATGTGATAAGTTTCTTTGGGGAGATAAAGCATAACACTGGCTACAACTGGCCTGGCATTGATTCCTCTATTACTATTGTAACCTTGTACAAGCCTAAACACAACACGTCAGTCACTAACGGCACCAGTAGTCTTTTTGTCTTGATAGAAGGCTCTGATGAAAACACATTCTTTTATTAATCATAATGCCCTTTGCACATATATGAGTATAAAAATAACGTTAGTTATCCTTGCCATCGCTGCAGTATCTCTAACAGTCATGGGAAGCATTGGTATTGTTGTCACTACAGCAATAGCTCAGAACACGACAGCTGGTGCTACTGATACTAGTAACATGACAACATTCGAAGAAAATATGACGGGTGCAGGAAATACAACATCTGGAGGAAATTGGACCAAATAGACATCTAATATTTCCTATTTCTTTTAACTATACTATTTTAGTGAAGGAAGTTTGCTTTATGCTTTGTGAGTATAAACGATTTAGGTACGTTTAGTGACGTATTATAACCACCACATCAGGATCTGCGCTTTCAGACTTTCTAAAACTATCAAGAAATGCAAGGACATCTTCTCTCGTTATTTCCTTTCCTTTAATCGTATTGTATTCTTGCTGCTTTTTTTATAGAAGAGAAATGTTAGAAATCGACATACGTTTTGATTAATCCTCTCTATAATTATCTGATAGATTTATCTCTGTCTTCATCGATTGTATATAGTTGACGATAGTCAAGGCATTATCTTCTGACTTTATTGATAGCCTTTCAAGACATAATATTCATGGGATAGACCGGAAGCAACATCTTCTATCTTTTTCTCCAATATACTAGAAGTATAAGAAATTGTGGTTGTAGAAGAGACCATTGATTTTTGTATCGTTAGGAACTATATAACTGCATATTATATGTCGGATAATCTATCTGCTATTGAATATACTTGGCTGCAACACTAACCGGTACATGAACTCACATCCTATCTAAGGTCTTATCATATATACCATAAACTGATCCTAGATCAACTTCTTTGTATGAGAGATTGGATTAATCCTCCGTTGCTTACATTGACATTCTTTGCAAGAAGCAATGGAATATTTACTCTTGTTTTTATATCATCGATTTTTGTTGGGTTGATATGCATCTTGATATCTGAAGCTGTTATGTTGAAGCCTAGCAGTTCATAGTTTAAATTATCAATATCGTATCCAGTGGGTTTGTATTCACTTACAATATCTTGCTTTACTGTATTATTTGGGAAAATGTATTTTCCTTCAAGCTCAAAGGTGTATTCAAAATTCCTGATGAGATTCTCTAACTCTTTTATAAAAGCAGTTGTAAAGGAGACGTAGTCATCATCGTCCTCTAATACAAATTCTAAAGAAGAGCTAGGGAATGGCTGTGGTTGTGCGTTTACCAAGAACAGATTCTGTGAACTAATGGACAACAATATAGAAAATATGCTAATGAATAAAAATAGAAAAGGAAATGACAAGACCATGTGTTACCGATATGGTAAATGCTATTAAGATAATAAATTTGATATGCTGCAATTCTAAATTATACAGAGACAATCTTACAACCATTGTAGGGTGATGAAAATAAATTCAGATAATAATTATCTATGTGGTATCCTCGACGGTATTAAAGCATATAGTAAATACTATGCATCTAGGATACATGAAAATATTATTGTTTCATATCAAAAATACCGAACACCCCATAATTCTAAAGCATCCGAACTATAAAAAAAGCAAGTCATAACTATACAATTACCCCTAATGTATTGAGGGGTTCTTTTTACTCAAGCAAACCAATCCATACTGCCCGCTCCCTCTGAAATATTGAGGAAGTTCTTTTTGATTTATTATGATTCGAAATTAGCTCTCGCAGCAAATGCTTATGTAGAAATGAAGAGGGGTTTTGTTGCGATAACAAATGTTATGTTTGCCGATTTGGTTATGATAACATACAAGCTAACTTGGCTAACTAAATGAGACTTGTAAGTATATTCTCTCCCTCTCCCAACGCATTACCATTACCTATATCGCTAGCAACATTTAAGCTAGCTACCACATGGTGAGAAAATAATATGCGAGAAAATATACTCCAAGATGATAGTAGGCCAGTTTTCCAATTTCTGTCTATGTCGAAGCAGGGCTTAGGATAAATCTATACAAAGGGCTGACTTTTATAATATCAATATAGTTATTCTTGTATACTTCAAATTACTATTGCTATGGTTACCACGACTACTAAAGTCACATCCTTTTTAGATTTTTTGAGACCTTGTACTCAGATAAACATAGTATAGTCACATTTAATATCAAGAAATAAAGCGTCACAGAACAAGATGCAGCGTGTGCATAGGCTGTATTCTTGTGACGGTTAAGTTAATTAATTATTTAGAATTGTTGCAACGGTAAACTCTAATCAAACGGAGAATTGACACTTAAATGAAAGTCATAACCTAACTTTCTAGGGCTCACATTATGAAATACATAACACTTGAATCTCAAATAAATGATGATATTGCTATTATAACGATCAATAAACCTGAAATATTAAATGCTCTTGATAGAGGAGTTGCAGCTGAATTATACACAGCAATTGACATTGTTGGTGCAGACGACAAGATTAAGGTTATAATTATTACTGGTACCGGTGAAAGATCCTTCTGTGCAGGAGGAGACATTAGATATGTTGCAAAGATTGATCCTATCGAAGCAGAAAGATATGCCACTTTTATGCATGGTTTGCTTAACAAAATAGAAAATCTAGATAAACCTGTTATTGCTGCAATTAACGGTTATGCTTTAGGAGGAGGCTGCCAGCTTGCACTGGCCTGTGATATAAGAATAGCGTCTAGCAATGCTAAGATAGGTCAGACTGAAGTTACAATTGGTGTCCCACCAGGATGGGGCGGAACTCAAAGACTATTAAGAATTGTTGGTCCTGCAAAAGCAAAAGAACTCATCTACACTGGCAAAATGATTACAGCAATTGAAGCAGAAGGAATTGGACTTGTAAATAAAGTAGTTAGTATGACATCTGAAGAAGAAAACAGAATATTAAAGAAGATAAATATGACAGCTACAGCGAATCATTCCAAAGAAGAGAATCAACAACAAGAAAAACAAAGAGCCAACGAACTAGCTAAAATTCTGAATAAAAAATTGATGGATGAATGTATTTCTTTTGCTAAAGAGATTACAAAGAATGGTTTTACTGCTGTGAAAACTAGCAAAATGTTAATTAATAAAGGAAACGATACAGATATTGATACAGGCTTACGGTTAGAAATTTATGGCTGGGCATTATGTTTTGCACATGAAGATAGACAAAAAATGATGTCAACTTTTTTGAATAAAGGAAAAAGAAATGGAAGATAAAAAAAATGGAGATATGCTAACCAGTTATGAATATAATAGACGATCTAGTGGACTCAGATATGAATGGTCTTATTTCAGATCTCCAGAGTTTAATCAAACAACCTAGCGTATCCGCAAAAAAACAAGGTCTGGTTGAATGTGCTGGCCTTGTTGCAAGTATAATGAATAAAGCTGGGATAAACGCTGAAGTGTTATACCTTGACGATGATAGCAAAACGAAGGACAATACAAGAAGCGTTGCTAATAGTACACCTCCTCCTCCGATAGTATATGGAGAAGTTAAATCCAAGGCAAATCCTAATGGAAAGACTCTTTTGTTCTATAACCACTATGATGTACAGCCTGAGGACCCAGTTGAGTTATGGGATGAGGATCCATTTAGCGGAAAAGTTGAAGGGAATTATATTTTTGGACGTGGAGCGGCAGACGATAAAGGTGAGTTAATTACACGTATAAAAGCAGTAGAATATTTTCTAAAAAAGACAGGTGATGTACCATGCAATGTAAAGTTTATTGTAGAAGGAGAAGAAGAAATAGGAAGTGAACATTTAGAAAAATACCTTACTTACTATAAAAATAAGATAGGCAGATGTGAAGGAGTAATATGGGAGAGTGGAATTGTAGATGAAAAAGGTACTGCCATTATGGAACTGGGTGTAAAAGGTATTCTTTCAGTTGAGCTTCTGGCAAAAGGTCCTGCAAGAGATGCTCATTCAAGCCTAGCGGTTCTAATTGATAATCCTGCTTGGTATTTGGTTAGAGCATTAAACACTTTGTTAAATGATAAAGGAAAGATTTTGATAAAGGATTGGTACAATGAAGTAAGAGACTTTACCTTAGAAGAAATTGCTGCTATTACTAGAGAACCATTTGATGAAGAGGAATTCAAAAAAGAGTATGGTATAGAAAAATTTGCCAATAATTTAGAAAATGTTGAAGAAATAAAAAAGCCCTTGGTGGAATGCCAACATGTAACATTGCTGGCTTACTGTCTGGTTATACTGACGAAGGTGCAAAAACTGTTATTCCGGCCAAAGCTATGGCTAAGCTAGATTTCAGACTTGTTCCAAATATGATGCCTGAAGAACAATTTGAACGACTCCAGGGACATTTAAGAGAACATGGGTTTTCTGAAAGTTTTGTAGAATTGAAATTCCTAGATGGGGTGCCAGCCTCCAGAACGCCTATCAATCATCCTTTCGTAAAGTTAGTTGAAGAATCTGCCAGAGAGATTTTTGATAAGGCTATTGTAAGCGTATCTTCAGCTGGAACAGGACCTATGTACTATTTTGATAAAGTGCTTGGTGCACCTTCTGTTTGTGTTGGAGGTCCGTACAAATATTGCAGAGCTCATTCACCAAATGAATTTACGAATATAGATTTACTAAATAAGACTACAAAATGCATTGGCAGCATAATAGAGAAAATGAATAAACTCTAACATAATTATTCTTAGACGAGGTTGGAGAAGTGTGTGAGCTTACCTCTGAACAATATATGTTTAAGCTTAAATCCCTTATTGAATTAGTAATATGATATTGCTATTAAAAATTACGTCTAATATTGCAGAGCTTTATTCAAGCATGCTAATCATTAGTTTTGTACTACTAGCCGTTTCATTTTATGTTCCTAACCCAGTAGTTGCACAAACATCAGAAACCCTCTCTTCTTCTCCTCAAGCCACTGGTCTCCCTACCGTTCAAATCACATCAGTTGAAGATGGTCAACAGGTCCCACCAGGTGAGCTTACAATACAGGGAATATCTTCAGACGATGAAGAAACTGATTGCCAGGTGTATGCTGATGTTAATGACGTAACTCCTATGCAAAATGTTACAGCAACAGGAGATAGTGAGGAAGATAATGACTTTTCTCAATGGACTTTTACATATTCACAAGACTACCAATTAATCAAGCTGGGAGCAAATGAGCTAACTGCTAAAATATCGTGTTCTGATAACGGAGACTTTGACCTTAATCCATTTCCAGCTGCTGGTGCTCAAACAACCTCTTCTAGTTCTCCTTTATCAGAATGGCATACTGTAAATGTCACAGGGGTAGCAGGAGCTCCTTCCGCTCCATTACCATTGCCGTTGGCAGGAAACACAGAAGGTACTGAAGAAGATGATGGAG
>JBPCNB010000047.1:0-2973 GCA_051001675.1 Nitrososphaeraceae archaeon
GTGGATTAGTAGGCCCCAAATTCGAAAAGGATAGTGAACCAACTCCAGAAGATATGATAGCACTTGCCAAAGAAGCACCTGGTGCTCGCATGTCTTCTAGTTCTGGACAAGGGGAAGAAAGCAAAGCCACTTGATACTCAGGGTATTACAATCATAGGATTTTTTCATGATTCATTATGAGAGAATTAGGTATTACGTAAGAAAAAATTCAGTTACATTACATGCGGTAAGAAATTCAGGACTGAGACTAAATTGACACAGGGTGATCAGTGAGTGAGCGAGTGGTTCCGACAGCCTTATTTGCCGAAACCACTCCAACAGATACTTGGTAATATCGGCTGATGGATAAGGCAATAGGTTTTGGCTAGTATTCTATTTAGTACCTTTTAGTATTTAATATCAAAACGAAATTACTAACGATGCTATGAATCCTTGAGTACTGCTAACCATTGATTAGCTGGTCTATCGATTTTCAATATATCTGAGCCTTAATCATTAATTGTCTGAGAATCTTTTTTGACCGCTATTTGTTTATCATATCTTGAAGTAGAATCTGCATAATAAAAAGCTGGCAATTTGTCTTTGTCTATTTACTCTTTTACCAACATACATTGCTAAGCAAGTAGCAATGCTTGTCAATATCCTCCGTCCTAAACCCGTTATCATTAATCAAAATTGCTGGCATTGCTATTATAGCGAACAATCGGAAAGCACGTGTCCTAAAAATAAGTATAATTGAGTCTATGATGAAGAACTCACGAGGTTCTGTTTCACTGATTGAATACACATTTGAAGCTTTTTCTTTTCTTCTTCTAAGATTGATTTTATTACTAGGAAGAAATGTGAATTCTTCTTATATCCAAAGTTTCTAAACAACTGAGGAAGAAAATTATACACTACTGGACAATATCATAAACTAATATGATATTTCAAATTCTTGCGCTCTGGGGTTGTATGCCTGAAATAACTAGGGGCTGTACAGATATGACAAATGCATCAAGCACGTACCTAAGTATTGCTTTAGGAGCAGTTGTCGGGGGTCTAATAAGTTGGTGGGTCTATAAAATACAGAAGAAAACCACTGCTAAACAGAATGAGACTCTTCGACGCGTAGATGATCTTGAGGAAAGTCATGATAGGGTATTGAAATCGATTCAGCACTTCCAACAACGTCAGGAAAGACTTCTGAAAAGGATACTTAGTTTGGAAGGCAAGATCGATGCCATAGTAGAAGCCAACAAGCCTGGATAGTAGCGTCAAGACAGACTACAACAGAGAACTATTGAGAAGTCGAGTTTGGGATGCTACTCAGCCGAGTTATATTCTTGCATCAAATTGACGTAAACTATGGTTTTATTGCGGCTTGCTGGTATTAGCTAATTGCTCTATCTTTATATCAGTAGGTGTAGTAGCATTGATTTCATCCTCTTCCTTTTCTTCTTCAATTAGAACACTTGTGCTATTTGCTGGTATTGTGGAACCACTATAATCAGTAGCTTCGGACTGCTGCCCTTTCAACAATGTGATGCCACTAATCAAAAATATTCCTAATGACAGCCAAAGTAAAATTCCCTTCATACAGAGCGCTAGATGAAATAATGTATAATAATATTTCTGCAGGTGTGATATCTTTTCTTTATTGACATCTTCTCACGGTGCCTAACCATGTGAGAATATAGATGCCATGTATCCTTATTTGGTGTTAGATGTTATACTATGCTACAATAACTGAGGATACAATAACCATGCTGCCAAAATTTCGTAATATAAATACTTGGAATAGTTTATCTGCCTTCGTTTGTATTTATAATACTTGTAGCGTCCAAATGTATGTTTATCTCTGTTGGAAGGTCGTTTGCGAGAGAAAGGAGCATATTGTCCTGATCAAGGTACACTTCAATAAGATCTCCTTGTCCTACTTGTATTTCTGAAGTTATAGTAATTTTTTTATTATTATTATCATTATCTCTATTAAATGAAATCAGTGCTTTATCTAACTCTCCAATATATGAGAAGTCCAGTGGAAGAACTATCATCTGCTTATCCGCTTGTTGAATATTAATTGAATAATCTTTACCATCTAAAGTAGCTGTTCCATAGATAACTTTCAGACAAGTGTAGTTGCAAGGCAAACTTAAGTTCTCGCATTTACCTTAGTTCCAACATTAATTCTGGTCTTAATTTCTTTTTCTCTATTTGTTGTTTTGCCAAAAGCGCTGTCACTAAGGCTAATGCTCCACCTATGATACTTGCCATTCCTAATATCGCTGTACCATCAGATATACCGCCAATAGTTACGTCTATGGTCCCTGTAGCCAGTCCCCACGGAATTTTGTTATTGATTTTCATAGTTTCAATTGCTTACTGGTAATATATAAACTGGTGACAATTGTGTGCCATAGTGCTAACAGCGGTTCCTGAATTACATCGTTTCTGCTCATTATTCTCGTGCCTAATAATATAGCATGATGTATAACTCTAATATAATATGACGCAGGTTTCCATCGATATGACAAAAGTTGAATATCAAACAGAAATTAGTGCACCAATCGAAAATGTGTATGAATACTACACAAATCCAGACAATATCCGGGAAGCGTGGCCCCAAAATATAGTTTAGGAATCAGAGAATGTTTCTGGTTCAAAAGGTGAAGAAGGATCTGAAATGAGAGTGAAAGGAAAATATATGGGCAGAGAAGAAGAAATGAAACTTCAAGTAGTAGACAAGGAACCAAATAGAAAACTGGTAACAAGACAAACCGAGGGACCATTTAAGAAGTGGGAAAGTATCCAAGAATTTCAGGGAAATGGGAACACGACACACATACGACATGCAATTGAATATGAACTTCCAGCCACAGGGAAAATTGTAAATACTATTTCTGGAAGTCAGGCCGACAATAAGATAAGACAAGGATTAGAACAGGCTGCTCAGACTGTAAAACAAAAGTTAGAGTCTGGTCAAGTCTAATG
>JBPCNB010000048.1:0-1720 GCA_051001675.1 Nitrososphaeraceae archaeon
GATTCCTGTTCTTTCGCTTTACCGACAGACTTTTCTGCTTTTTCTTTTTTCTTCTTAGGAGTGGATTCCTTTGTTTCAGACGCAGCTTCTGCTTTTTGTTCTTTGCCTGGGTTTAGCACCTTGATAGCTTTCGAGCGTGCTTCGGCAAGTATTAGCAGTCTTTTTCTTTGTCCAACTACATGACCTATCCTCGCTGCATCTTTTGCAGGGTCTAGACGTGCTAAATCATTTACATTAAAAACAAGATTATCTGTATATCCAGACGGATGAAGACCTCTGGCTTTTCTTGGGCCCCTATAACCTACCTTGACGACTCGTGGCACCCCTGAAACCTGCTTTCTCATTTTATTATCCGTACCCTTAGGTTTCCTCCAGGATTCAGCCAGTCTGTCATATCTCCAGCTCTCCTGTCTAACAAATTTTGGTCTTTTATCAGAGACCTTCTTTCTGGCTTGGAGTAATTCCTTGTTAATTACCATCTACAGTACAAATATCACGAAAAGAGCTTAAATAAATAAATACCTTTCTGGGTATGCCTTATCGAACCAGCCGGAAACGGCCAAGTATGTCAATTCAATTGAATCTTTTGGGGGAGAGTATAGGTCGTTTCCCCTGCCTTGAAAATATCAGATTGGGTTTAACTAACTAACGAATTTCGCAGTATTTTTCCCATTTTAAGAAAGTAAGCATAGTTGCGCGTTTCCCGTTACCTCACGACAACAAAAGGTTAATAGTTTATGGCTGCCAGTTATTAAATCATGAAGAAATATGAATTACCTCCAGTACCTTACGGCTACGATGCACTAGAACCACATATTGATGCAAGAACTATGGAGATACACCATACAAAACATCATCAAGCTTATACAGACAAGCTCAATGCAGCACTTGAAAAATGTCCTCCTAACATTCAAGAAAAGGACATCATAGAAATATTATCAAGTCTTGACCAAGTTCCAGCTGATCAAAAAAGTGCAATCAACTTTAACGGTGGAGGATTTGATAACCATAGAATATTTTGGAATAACATGAAATCAAATGGTGGAGGAGAACCAAGCGGCTCCATTGCTGATGCAATAAAGACATCCTTTGGGAGTTTTTCAGACTTCAAGGAGAAATTTTCTTCTGCTACCGCAGTGATTCAAGGTAGTGGCTGGGGATGGTTAGTCTACAATCCATCTGCCAAAAAGGTAGAATACAAGGCAATGCCAAATCAAACAAGTCCAAGAACAGAAGGTTTGATCCCACTCTTAGGATGTGACGTATGGGAACATGCGTATTATCTTAAATATCAGAACAAAAGACCTGACTATATTTCTGCATGGTGGAATATTGTAAACTGGGACGATGCATCAAAACGATATGACCAAGCAAAGTAAGCAAGAAGTATAGCCTTCCAATAAATCTAGACGATACCATGCTTTATATACAAAAATAAGTATCAATAGAAAAGACGGCCTTAACGTAGATAACAAATGTCATCTACTTGTATTTTCTATCGCTGTATCTCATATTCAGTTTGGTTTGAATAATATTTTAGACAGTAATGAGATGGTTTTCATAAATGCCAGCGCATTTAGGCATTTTGTCTGAAGTCCATTTCATGTCATCTAATTTCAATAGATTATTCTACCCCTCCTTGAGATATAAATATCGTCTAGTTACCCATATTTCGAAATAATTTATAAAGTAGCGGTTCTTCTGTGAACACTCCTGTGGC
>JBPCNB010000049.1:0-2914 GCA_051001675.1 Nitrososphaeraceae archaeon
GGTTGAACAGAGCAATATTCATGACACTTTTCTTGCAAGTTTATTCTAAACGCTCCGCCTTCGATTCGGCTGACTTGAAGAATATCTTCTGCCAGTTTTTTAAGTCTCAATGCGTTTCGATTAATCATATCAATATCCTGCTTCATTTCTTGACGAACCTTTTTCTCTTTTGGTATTAGCGATAGCCTTTCTTCTAATAATTCTAGTCCTCCTATTACCGGCATTATAGGAGTCCTCAACTCATGAGCTGCGATATTGATAAACTCCAGTTGTGATTTATTCTGTTGTTCTATTGTCTTATTAGATAAGGCTAACTCCTTAGTGATTCGCGTTAACTTTTTATTGAGCTCAGCAAAGTGCTTATTTGTTAGCGCAAACCTTTTGTTAGTGTCTGCGAGCTCTTTATTTATATCTGCAAGCTCACGGTTTGATTCGAACAAAGACCTATTAGCTTCATCTAGTTCTGCTGTCTTTGATAATAACCTCTCATTAGCTACCACGAGAGACCTATTAGCTTCATCTAGTTCTGCTGTCTTTGAAAAGAGCTCATCGGTATTTAGTATGCTTCCTGCCTTATAGGGATCCAAAGCGAATGATTAAACTAGGAATCCATGATCTCATAAATATGATCCCAATCAACTGTTAGTACTTGTTTTGGGGAAAATCGAAATGCGATATATGTGGGATGATGATTCAAGGGGGGAGCAGAAAGCTGAAGGAACATAAACGTCAAAACCACTCTTACTGATTTTTGAGATAGCCCTTAATACTGATGGTATCATATTTTGGTATACATGTCAACTAACTCCCAGTCTGTTAATCCCGTTCAAGACCTATTAGATCGAATTATTGAGATCCAACGGAGATTAGAAGACCTTGGACCTAACGTTCGAAGTAACCGAGTACAGGGACAATATGAACACGCTAGGACTAGGGTTGCTGACGCAAGATCAGCTATTATGGCCCTTGTTACTGCCTCCGAAAGAGAATCCAAATCAGGATAACGAGCATCAATCAAAAAAAGTAGAAGCGCAGCTAACGATTGGTTAAAAATGCATTACTTCTATCTGATCCAATCTGAAGCATAAAGTTTTGTTATCATCGCCATGTCATCATTCCTGATGTTGTTATTGCCATTGTTGTAAGACTATCAAGATCATGTTATCAATTTATGGGCCATCAAAATGTTTGCAAGAGTATGAGGAGTTAGTACCTTATAGTTAGATGTTACAAAGTTATCAATGGATTGCTTTTCATAATCATATGCTTCTAGCTTTCCAAGCTCATTTTCCTCTGGTATATTGGATATTAGTTTTTCATAAGATATTTTCAGCTGTGTATTAAATGCCAGTAAGGTTGGTCAATATCATTTAAACCCAGACATACTACATTGTCAATATCCCGCATCTTGTCTATTCCTGTCTCTTCTTCTATCTCTCGTTTTATTGCAAAGAAAGGATCAGGTTTAGAGTTGACTATATCTTTATCAGGATCCGTATATCCACCAACTACAGCATATTGTCCTTCGAACCCATAGGTTCCAATAACCCATCTGTTATCAGTCGTAACTATCATGGAGTCGACTGAAGGTGGTTTGATAATTCTATTTTGGCAGAATGCACACGAAAGTAATACCGAAGAATCCTTCAGTTATGATAAGGAAAAATACAGAGAAATGATACTTGATGCAGCGGAATCAGTCTTAGGATATTTTGGTTTTGATAGGAATATCTATGGAAATAAGAAAAATAATGGGCCACGAAAATGGAGACAGCTGCAAGATCAAGGATGATGACAGCCAGAAAGTACAGTCACAACAAGACGGAGCGAAGGATTTAGACCAACGATTGGAAAGATGGGGAACACAGGATGTACTAGGTCTACCAGCTGAACCCATATGCACATACTACAGGTGTCATCACAAGTTTTCACTTCATGGATCTAGTAGATACCGATTTTAGCATCCTACCAACAAAGCGCTCGGAGTATCCTCGTCTTTTTCCAATCTCTTCACAGTCCTGATACCGTTACTCTCTCCCTTGGACTAAAATCTATCCTATAAATACAGTTGCCCAAAATAGTGAACTATGCCCCCTATTTCTTCTCTGAGTGACAGATAACCCTAAATGGAACTTATCGTTATCTAGTATCCTGTTAAAGAACATCGACAGGAGTATAATAGCAACATATGGTCTTATCTTCTTGCTTGTTGTTATGCTGACGGCTGGATCGGGAGTTGTTTCACTTGGTCAAACGGGACCGACGACACCATTATTACCTTCATCAACTTTTCTGTCAACAAACTTTCCTAATCTAATGGCGATGTCTTCTTCGGAAACGACAGCACATGCACTACCGCTAAAGGCCGTGAAATCAGGCGAACAAGTAACAAGTAACCAAGACTTTAAAATAGATGTATCCAATGTGGTTGGAATCCCATTAAATGGTAAACTTACAGTTTTCTCTACTGAAAATATACAGATAACAAATGTCAAGCTTACAAATATACAAAACCAAGTATCTGAACTAACCCCCGTACAAAATGTTGTTTCATTTGCTGGATTTCCTCAAGGGGTCTATACTTTGGATATCCTTGTGTCTAAAGACGGTGGTCAGCTAGCATATGAAGGAATACTAGTAGTGGGCCAGAGCTTACAAAATGCGGCAGTAAACCAGGTTATCAATAAAGTAACAAAGCCAGATGTTAGACTAGTCTTTGATGAAAAACCAGAGAGAAAACAACAAGGAAATGACCCATGTAACTATTATGGTCTGAACGTGTGTGATAGTAATGGACAATGTGATAATGAAAACTTTGATTGTTATTCAGACGATTGTGTAAATGGACAGTCAGGAACTACAGGCCAATGTGATGGAGACTTTCATGATGGAAAAGTAGTTGTGTACGATTCTA
>JBPCNB010000050.1:0-1735 GCA_051001675.1 Nitrososphaeraceae archaeon
GTTCCTGCCAAAGAAAAGATAAGAGAAATAGGACGAGGAATTAACGGTGATTTCATTGATATCATTCAGACTCCATCCGAAATTCAAAAAATCGCTACGGAACTTATGGATTCAGCAAAGTATGAAATATTGTTACTATTTCCTACGACTGGTTCATTTTACCGAGCAGAATATAGTGGAATGTTAAATTCCGTGTGGCAAGCCTCCCAAAGGGGGGTGATAGTCAAGATGTTAATACAAGGTACAGAGGAGGATGACAAACTAAGAGACATAGTACAAAGAGTAATCCGACAAGAAAACCTGCCAGTGAGCCTCCAGTATATTGCCAAACCCTTAGAAACCAAGATCTCTACACTCGTTATAGATCAAGCTGTATCTCTAGCAATAGAAATTAATGATGACACAAAGATAACTTTTGAAGAGTCTACAGGAATTGCCATTTATTCAAATAGTGAATCTAAAATCTCATCCTCTCTTACAATATTTGAAACTCTGTGGATTCAGTCTGAAATTGATATCCAAAACAAAGTGAAGCAAGCGTACTTTCAAATGTTTAAGGGGTTTCAACTCAAAGACGAATTATATACTCGACGCTGGTCATCCGATCAACAAAAGTCAAAGAGAGACAAAACGCTTTAAAGAACAAAAAAGTGTATTTCCATGACTATATGACAATCGTGATTGCTAGTGACCTTTGATTCAGTGCCGACATTTGTAAGTTACAACAACCTTTGTTCTACTGCCAACTGAACCTATCTATTGCTGATCACAATAACGTTGAAGTATGAACCAATGAAGAATTGTGACGATCAAGCTAAAGCAAATGTTACGATATCAAGAATAATCGAAAACGTATGATTTGACTTTTGCAAATGGGAATTATATTATTGCTTTTTTCTTACTATTCTGCCATAATCTGTGTCGGCTATAAATTCCAAACAGTAAAGAATGATGTGTTGGATACAAGGAATAATCAGTGTAATATCTGTGATTAGCTTTTCCAAAACAAGACATATTTGGGTCACGCCACATCTTTCCTATATATCAATTATGTCTACCGTTCAACCAAATGATTTATTGAAGGCTAAAATAGTGTATATGATCGTTAATAAAAAAACAGAGGAAGCAATTGAGAAGCTCAGCAAATTCTACAATATTGATCCACCCGAAATCGTAGTGGGGACTATCAAAGGAAAACGTAGAACGGTTTATGCCGTGTATGTGCAAAAACAAAGTAAAATTTATACCACGAATTCAGATACCTTTTACAATCCTTTCATAATATTACACGAGTTTTATCATCATTTGAGGACAAAAGCCGGAATTCATAGAGGGTCAGAGAAACATGCGGATATGTATGCTAATAGTTTCATTGATTCGTTTAGGAAAGTAGCAGAGCTACATAATAAGGATCATGAAGAGAAAAAATAGAATCTTGTCTTTCCGGAATTTTATATTTTCTGACATGACCTTAATGCCAACAGCTGTTATCCTACAGAATGTCAAATATATACAGTAATTGCAATGCCTCCAGATAAACTACGTTAACGTTCAATGTTAGCAACCACCTTATCGAACGTCGTTAAAAAATATCATCCGTTTTCTTGGTCAGTCCTGCAAGTAAAATTCTTAATATCCTGGAATAGGGATGTGTGGATGTGAGTCAGACTATTAATCCGTTGAGAGTAAGATAGTGTGTTATAACCTATATTTTGGCCCATCAAAAATCTTCGAG
>JBPCNB010000051.1:0-6489 GCA_051001675.1 Nitrososphaeraceae archaeon
CAGCAACAATAAGGAGTATTGACAAGTCTCCCGTAGAATATGACAGAAATATCACAATGGCTAGACCATCAACATAAAGACTAGTGGATATATTTGACTTCAGGAGAATAGGATAAGAAGCTATTATCATAATATCATTTTTATTTTTTTTATAAGATCATGGTTCCTGAGCTAAATGACAGATTAGTCTTCTATTTGACGTACGTCTGGGAGCTTGATGAGTCTAAGACTTCAGGAGTACAAAATATAGGTTGTTAAAAAAACATCTAGTGAAAAGGAACCCTCATTTAGTTAATAAACTGTTATTCTAAACCTTACTATATATTGGAATCCAATGTATGAGTGTCTGAAGTAGAAAATGAAAGAAATAGGAGAGGCCTCCTCCAAGTCCCCTGGTCCTAGTGAGGATTATCAACGACAGACAATTTTAAATCTGTACAATTCAGGTATAGAAGAGGACATAATTTCTTTACAGCTTGATATTAGTAAAGAATATGTTGACAAGATTATTGAGCAAGAGGCTAGAAAGAAGAAGGAACTACCGATATCAGATGATGCATCAAACAGCCCTGTTCCTTCCTTGGCCAGCTCATTTTATTTAGATGCTATTGTAGACATTAGACTAGCTATCAGAAATGCAGAAACTAGAATGTGGAAGGCACTCAAATCAGAACCTTCGTTTGACATTTCAATGGAAGAAACACATAGAGTACTCCAAAAATTTTCCAGATCTAAAGTTACTTTAGTCATACTACATGTTGACTTGGTCGGATCGACCCAATTGTCAATGACTTTGCCGCTGGACAGACTTACAACCATAGTTCAAACATTTACTCAGGAAATGTCTATTATGATATCTCTATATGGAGGATATGTCTTAAAGTATATTGGTGATGCCGTTCTGGCATTCTTTACAGTCGATTCTACAACGCATAGTCAGGAGGATCAGCAGATAGAACAGCGACAACAATATTTACCCTGTATTAATGCAATCAACTGTGCAATGTCCATGATCAAGGTAATACAAGAAGGAATTAACCCCATTCTTAATCAATATGATTATCCTGAGATGGCCATACGTATTGGCATCGATGTTGGCAAGAATGCAATAATTCAGTATGGATGGAATATACGTACGTTAGACGATACGCATATCCTCAAGGAACCACATTTAGATATTCTGGGTCATACTGTGAATGTAGCAGTAAAAATGACAAGGCTTGCAAGACCAGATAGCTTTGTCATCGGTCAATTTGTGTATGAAACATTGGATGAGAATCAAAAGTCTACTTTTGAAGAAGTAAACACACGAACAGACACATGGACTTATACCAATGAAAAAACGGGAAGCCTTTACGGGGTTTATAGAAGTAAACTATAAAATGAGATTTAGTATATGATAGCCGGTACAATCTTTTGTTTTGCAAATTCTTCAGATACTTTCTGATAACGTGTTGCCTTGCAAAAATCTACAATTTTTTTTATTTATTTCACGTTACCCTTACACCAACCTTCTATGAATGTTGCTGCAGATATAATTTCCTTGAAGATTCTATCTTCAGCAATTACCGATGTAAAATCTTGAATATTCAGAGGCGTATTATTTAATATTACTATACACTGAATTCCTGCCCTAGTCGACGCTTCAACCCCTAAGGGTGCATTCTCAACTACCAAGGTTTCAGAAGGAGGTATTTTGATTTTATCTAAGGCATTCATGAAAGATGAAGGGTCGGGCTTGCCCTTCGCGCCTTCATCAGCAGTAATTAGAACATCAAAAAGAGTTCCTTTTCCTAAAGACTTCTCAAGCAGGGTTTCAACATCTTTTCTTGCAGATCCGCTTACTACAGCCCTTTTACAATTAATCAAGTTCATAATCACGTTCTTGACACCTTCATATGCCCTAGGAGGAGAGGAAAGAAGTATATCTCTGAAAACTTCATTTTTCCGCTGGCTGACTTGTTCAACAATCTGTTCATTATGATTATTATTATTATTATTATGATAACTTTTCAGTTCAAATACCTTTTTTATTAGATCAGTACCACGCATGCCTTCTAGCAGATAGATGATCCTCTCATCTACATCTATCTTAGATACTTCTTTAAATGCAATTTTCCAAGCCTGGTAATGACTAGGCATCGAATCTACTAATACCCCATCTGAGTCAAAAAGAATCGCCTTCATGCAAAATTGATAGCATGCATACTAATTATTAACTATCGATTTTGGAACGCTTTGATTATTTTAGAATTTATCGCTGAATTAACTTTCAGTCATCGTTGAAACATGAAGTCACATATGTCTTTACCTGCAATTTCTACACACTGGTTGTAGAGTTGATCCGTTAACGGAGGTTGTTCTTGTCCCTGGTCTGGTTCAGGCAGTATTTCTTCTCGTGGAAGCAAACTTCCTGGTGGTTGTTGTGGCTGAGACTGTTGCGCAGTAGGCCTTGGACCAAGGGTTAGATTGATGCTTTCTGTTCCACCATTCCTAAGTACTGTAAATTGTACAGTATCGCCCACATTCTTCTCTCTTTCCAGATAGGTAAGTATATCATCAATCTTCCTGACAGTCTTGTCATCTACTTTCACTATCACATCGCCTCCCATTGCAATTTCCCTTCCATTAACATTGGTCAATGAACTTCCGCCTCGTATTCCTGCTTTTTGAGCTGGACTGCCGTCAGTGACTTCAGTTACCAGAAATCCTCTGGCATCTGTTAATCCTAATGCTCTTGCCATCTCAGGTGTAATGTCTACACCAATAATACCTAGGTAAGGATGCTGATACTCACCCTTTGTAATTAACGATGGTACTACCTTTCTTACTGTATTCGAAGGAATAGCAAATCCAATCCCCGCAGATGCTCCAGTTGTAGAAAATATAGCAGTATTTATGCCAATAACTTCTCCTTGGATATTGAGTAAGGGCCCGCCAGAATTTCCTGGGTTAATAGGGGCATCAGTCTGAATTATGTCCGGGATAAGAAAACCTGTGGAAGTGTCCAGGTCTGAAGGAATTGTATCAGATTCCTCTTCTTGTTCCGCTGAGGGCAACATTCTACCAAGACCACTAATAATGCCTTCAGTCATAGAACCCGATAAGCCAAAAGGATTACCAATTGCTACTACTCCCTCACCCACTCTCAACGTCGTCGAATCTCCAATTGGTAATGGTTCAAGTTTGTCAGAAGGTATATTTTCTCCATTTAATCGCAAAACTGCTAGATCAGAAAAAGGATCACCTCCTATTAATCTGGCATTATATGCACTTCCATCTAGGAACGTTATTTGGACATTTCCTTGGATAGCACCACCTGCAATCACATGATAATTAGTCACTATATGTCCATTTCTATCAAAAATAAATCCCGATCCCAATCTACTACTTGACGAAATGTCAATATCATCGGTGCTAGCTACCTGTACTACTGATTTTTCTACTTTAGAAAATAAATCTGGCAAAGACAATTCTGAACTGTTCTTATTGTTGATAGTAGCATCCTCTTCAAAAAAGCTGTTATCTTGTTGATTCTGTTCTTCTTGTTCCTGTCCCCCCGCTACTAACGGCCATACAGAATTATGGTTGGTGTTGCCACTGAAGCCATAAACAATTGATGAAGTGAAAATTATTGTCACGGATATTAATATCGTAGCAGTCTTGAAAAAATCAATATCTCTTTCTGACTTCATTTCCTGACGAGCATTCTTAACCATACTATAATTTGAAGTATTACCTTCTTCCATCAGCTGCAAAACTTATTATCTTATTTGAAGGAATTATCTGATCGAACATTGAGCTAATAAGTAGCTCCTATTCAAGTATACAACGGTGAATTGCGATATTAATTCCTTTTCTATTTAGTTATTTAGATTTGTCTGCAAAATACTCTTGTGTCTCTCCTGTTATATTAGTTGCAATTGGATTTTCAGCAATTGTTTCTGATACATTGCTTACAAATTGTCCAGTTTGATTTATCGCTACCTGTGCTCCTGGTGAGGAAGTAGCAAACGCCATTATAGTGGTTGAAATTGTGGTGTTAGGAATAAAACCAGTTACCGCTATTAGAAGAATCGCCGATATACCCACCATGAATTCTCCTTCTTTTGATTTCATTGAAGCAAATATGATGATACTAATGTACTATAAAAAGACTCAAATGCTCAAAGTAACATGTCATAGCAAACCTGGCTTGATATTAAACATTAATTTTAAGCGACGCGCTTCTCTTCACATGCCACCGAAATATAAAGTATCCAACAGCAATTATCACAATTGCAATAATAAGAAGTCTCAAGAAGTAAATAACGATGGCGGCTATTATTGCGAGTATTACAATGATTACTATATCTACTGCGTTTACCAATTGCTTCTCTTGGTGGTTATTAATGGCTAATTGTATTTGTAAACATAATGATATAAAACACCAGTAAAATGGAAATGGTTGGTACTACTCAAGAACAAGAAGTTAAAAAAATTAGGTATTTCTATATTTTCTTGTTATCTAGATAGAGATCTATTCGGTTTCGAACCTTATTAATTCATACAGTACTACCGAGGAGGTTGATAGGCGTTAATTCGCTGAAGAGAAATAGCGTGATTGTCATCCAATGCGCCAACACCTAAACTTAGATTCCTTATAGATATGTTGAGGCTTTGGCTTTCGGCAGTGCTTAAGGAATATTCTCTCATCAGAACGTCCCTAACCTGTTTATCAGGATTTATAGTCTCGTTGGGTCTTATGGGAACTGTTACACTAAGTATCTTAGATATCATATCATCAGGAATCTTTCCGCTCACATCCTGGTTGGTAATACTATACTCTATTAGCTGTAGTACTATCTCCCTGCTAGCCACTTGTAGAGCATTTACAGTATAGATGGCATCTACACTTAGTATATTTGCATTCGGTTCTGATCCCTGATTTGATAGGGATGATACTACCTGCTGCGAATGATCTCCTGTTCCTTTACCCACAAGTGATGACGAGAGTGCTCCTTGAATAGATGGATCAAGCTCGACACTTATTGTCAATACCCCCTCAAAGAAATCTGTGTTGTTCGTATTTCCCTTAGAATATGCTGGAAGGTATTGTCGAATGTCATTACAGCTAATGCTGATTGAGTTTCCCGGGTGTAATGTCAGAAGTATAAAATTGCTATTTCCTTCTCCTTGCTTTTGTTTCCCATCTGTGAGATCTGACGATAAGACAGCCTTCCAAAGAAAAGATACTAGAAAGTTTTGTCTATTGAAAATATTTATGTCCGAATTATAACGTCCTGGCCTAAGAGGACCATCTTCTCCGACTATTGTACCACACAAGACCCTAGCAGTATACTCCAAGGAATTAGATCGAGGCGGCGTATTAATAGATGAATTCGACAATGGCAATAAGGTGGCACTAGTGTTACCATTAGATAATGATGAGGTAGTATCCGGGGATGCAAAAACGATCTTATTCTTATAAAGATTATGGCTACCAAGAAAGCTACTAAGCATTTCGCCAGCCTTATCATTATTTCCCATCATTGATTTGTTATTGTCAAAATTGTAATAGTATTGATTTGTAAGGATAAAGATACCCGATACTACAATCATACTAAGAATCGAAAATGTCGCAGCAAAAGAAAATTTCTGCAGGTTTAAAGACATAGCTTGTATTACCGCCTCAATAGTTATATCTGTTAGTTATATTGCAATTACTTCCTATAAAAAACAGAACACGCTCGATTAAGTGCACAGGCTTCCATTGTTATTTTCTTTACTCTCTTTTTTCTACGAATGCATATGAATGAAATATTCAGCTTTTTCTGTCCCACTAAGGGGCATCGAAATGCTAAATATTCATAGCTACAACTCCATTTAATAGCAACCTTATACTCGTGGGTGCTGTACTCATATGACAGTCTAGTCATAGTTGTATATGGCTCCTATTCAAAGACTATAGCACAAGCAAATTGTTTATAAGAAGCAGATCCTAAATAAATCAATGCAACACTGAATTGGTATAGATAGAGTGAAATGTTTATGAATACGGATTAAAACACTTTGGTTCAAAAAAGCCCCGCTACGAAAATGGAGCACAAACCTTGGGAATAAAGTATTGTCATACCATACCATTAATACATCCATTTACGTCAAAAGTCTTAGACGGCCCTTGTTTAAACTGTGTCTTAGACGGCCCTTGTTTAAAATGTGTCGTGTTGTTGATTCTCGGTATCCCCTTGTGATCAAAAAATAGAGCTTCTTATTTCTACTAACTGTATACCAGTTTCAAAAAGATAAATTAATCTAATGGTTTTTTGGGAAATTATACTATTTCTGCTATAGCAAACCTACTTCCTACAGAGTTAACCTTTACCTTTACCTTTTCTCCTGTTTTTCCATTCTTAACAAAGATTACAAACCCTTGGACTCGGGCAACACCATCACCTTTATAACTTGTCTCTGTAACCTGCACATCGTATTCTTTTCCAACTTCAACTG
>JBPCNB010000052.1:0-5012 GCA_051001675.1 Nitrososphaeraceae archaeon
TGGTTCGTTCGTTTTTATTCATTATTAGGTCTACGGATCTCATACAATATAATTATTGGCATTCTGTCCAACCTAATGGTCTAATTTTCTATATTCTTTTCTTATCTAACATTCTTCTCTATTCATATTCCTTAGGTTTTTTCCTTCGCATCTCATATTTTGTCTTCGTCTCTTGTTATTACCATAAAGTGGCCATCGTCAATAGGCAAAGTGAAGTTGAATGTTGCACCTCTCCTTTCATTTCCACTTTCTTTTAGGCCTTCGCGATCTTCATTATCGTTACGTGAATACAGGTAATCCCTACCACATTTATCATTATTTTCAGCCCATATCTTGCCTCCATGAGCCTCCACAATACTTTTGCTAATAAAAAGTCCCAAACCTGTTCCTTTAAGAGATTTAGTGGTAAATTTTGAAAACAGCTTGGGCACAATCTCTGAATCAATACCTGAACCAGTATCTTTTATGCTCACAAGGATTTGGCGATTATCTAATCTACGTATATCTTTATCTGTCCCTATGATGCGGTCTTCTGGAGTTCGCCGGTCCTTGTTCTTTGTCCTCATCTCCTCGTTTTCTCGTATTATTTTGGCAGATACTGATATTGTTCCCTGTGTCGTAAACTTGATAGCGTTATTAATCAAATTTGAAACCACTTGTATTACCCTTTCTTTGTCAGCTATTATAAGAGGCCCCGCATTACCAGGCTCAATTGCTGGATCATAGGATATGCTTATCTGAGCATTGTTTTTATTAATTTCACTTTTGTAGTCATTTACTACATGTGACAGCACGTCATTTAGGTTGAATCGTTCTTTGCGCAGCTTCAATGTTTGACTTTCAATTCTGGTCACATCTAGTATATCATTAGCCAATCGTTGAAGTCTTGTGGCGTTTCTGTGTATCGCATCTATCATTTCATTCTGCCTATTCTCCTCGCGAGATTGCTGTTGCAAAATCTCGGAATATCCTAAGACAGCTTGAGTCGGCGTCCGAAGTTCATGTGCCGCTATATTGATAAATTCGCGCTGCATCTTGTCATGGGCTTTCAACTGTACATTTGCGCCTTTTAATTCTGCAGTTTTTGTGTTGACAGTAGTTCTCAGTCTTTTATTCCAGGTAATTACCAAAAATGCAATGCCTAGTGCTAGAGCACTTATTATTAATACTATAATTATACTAAAGTTCCTTTGTTGGTCAATGAGATTACCCACGTTGCTTGCAAGCAAATGTGGAGATATAATATAGACACTCATGAAATTGTTGTTCTCGTAGCCGCTGGAATTGCTATTATTTTGGTCTGATTCAACTATTACTGGCTGATATGATACGGTACTTGTTTGACCGTTAATATTGATATCTTCTGAACCCTGTTTGCCTTCCAAGGACGATCTTAAAATATTGTTAAATTTGCCTTTAGAATCCGGTGGTGTTAAAGAGCGATTAATTAATGATTGAATCTCATTAGAAAATACATTTTGTCCAATGAATGCCTGATTTTGTGAGTAGAGAATCGTCCCGTTTCTGTCAAGCAGAGAAACCGTACTTTGAAATTCAGGGATCAACTGGTCCTTCAAGAGATCGCCTATGGTATCTAGCCTAATTCCCGAATACACTATACCTTTGAATACTTGTTGTTGGTTATTGGACCCAGGGTTTGGGTTAGTGTTAGTAATATTATCACTAATATCAAAAATACTATTACCGCTTTGATTGAATTCGTTACTCATTATTGGCAGAGATACGAATACCCGAGGGACATTATCCACCGACTCTATAACGCTGCTGTAATAAGGTTGGTGAGTGCTCTTAGGTACACTGAAATATGGCCTGAAGCTTAGATCTGTTCCATTGTACTTTTGATACGTTGTTTCATTTATGTTGCTTGACCATATCAATTTTCCATCGGCACTGAGCCATGCAAAGAAATCTACCCAAGACTCAGAATTGTGTTCTGCAGAATCAAATAGTGCACGGGCCTCTATTTGTTCGTCGTTCTGAACCGCCGGTGAGTTGGCAAGAATACCTAAACTAGTACTAATGGTATCGATTTTATTCTCCAATATTCTTGCAAAATCGTATACTTCTATTCTTGCATTTGATCTAATGTCTTGGGAGGCGATCTTGTTGATTTCATTTGAACTGAATGTATAGTAGAAGTATACTAGAGTTGCTAGTGAAGTGGCCACAACTACGATAACCAATAAAAATGTCAGATTTCTCTTGCTCGAAAAAAGTGACGCAGCTGTACGAGCAGCCTCCCCTAAGGCCATACCTATCTGGCTATCCACTTGGTCCAATAAAAAGTTCATGTCTTCTAAGTGGTCCTGATTTTATTTGAAAAGATAATTTGACACCTTGATACCTATTCACCGAGCACACTTTCTCTCTCAATAAGAGCACCAGAATTTTAATTTTTACACTGCCCGACTTTATAAAATCCAAAATTGTATAATTAGATTTGATTCTTGTGTTAAAAGACGTAAGTTCGCATAGTTATTATGTGATTCTTTTGTTATATGATACAAGTTCGACTAATATGACTAGAATCAAACAAAGCAGTACAATCACAAATCTGCAGTATGCATTAAATGAGCTACACTGCAATAAGTGCGGTTCTCTATTAAAATGGAAGACTAACTTCTCTGACATCAATCAACCGAAGTACCTTTCAACCCACTGCAATCAAGACTTTGTCATCAGTATTGCCACGGTCAGAGTTGAAACTCATAAAGTAGACAAAAACAAGGGCAAGTTTGAGAATGCAATGGCTGTTAAAGAAACAAAAGAACAGGATCCAAGCATTACAAAAAAAGTTTCGAGCGCATCTCATGATAAAGATGCCGAACCAACAGCCATAAAAAGGGCCCAAGTACCAAGTGAGGATTCAGGATCTAATCGCGACGAAGACTATAACAAGTATAAGAAAGATACAAAACATTACGATAGAGAGTTGATCCTCCCCAGTGATTCAAACGTAGTAAAAGGGAATGTATGAGGTAAATGAGGATTGTGATGTATCCTATTTTATTATGTTAAGCATGTCAACAGTCCTTTTTCTTTATAACTGAATAGACCTCAAAACTTCCAGGAATATTTTTCAGATGAACTACCACACCTAGTTCTTGCAATTCAAAGTTATTGAGAATTTTTGACTTTGTGGTTACTGAAATTATAATCTCATCGTTATTTGATAAATTTGCCAGCCTATTGGCCAAATTGACAGTGGCACCCACTGCAGTAAAATGATCATACTTTTTAGTTCCTATATTACCGACAGCAGCATACCCTGTATTGAGGCCACACTTTAGACCAACATTGATCTGAGATGGAATATATTTTTGCCATATCCCCGTCCACTTTATTCTGAGAATTCTGAACCGTTCTCGGAACTCTATTGCGGCACCAACTGCGCAGATAGCAGAATGTGCCCCATCATGACCATAATTCCTAGAACAGTCAGTGCCAAATAGGGCCATTACACCGTCTCCGAGGAACTTGTCCACTACTCCTCCGTGATCCAAGATAATTTGGGTAGCTGTGTCAAAGAACTCTTTGAGAAATAGGGTGAGCAACACTGGATTTATTTCAAGGCTGTAGCATAAAGCCGAAAATCCCTGTATGTCCCAAAATGCAATCGTTATTATCCTATCCTCTACTTCGGGAATTTCATGCGAAATTGTTGCCGTCAATCCTTTGCTGTTGCCGAGTTCACCCTTGCGTACTTTTTGAGTAGTAGCATCTCTTTCTAATGTAAGGAGGCGAGTATCTTGCCTGATGTGTCTGCCGAAATAAGCCTTCGTAAAAGAGAGAAGAAAATGGCGTCGTCTTTTTGGCTGGCATGTCCTCTTTTCTCTTTGTGCGAATCCTGTGACATGATCCATTTCTATTCCTTTATCTTGAGTCTGACTTGTATTAGCATTGTTTGTATGGTTATTAGACATGCCACTATTCTTGCCTCTATTACTGTTATTGTTATTGTTTGCATATTTTTTGAAATTGTATGTTGGATAGGTCATGTGTCGAGGCCAAATTCGAACTTGAAACGATACCCAATGACCCACGAAGCGTCTCAGCGTCGTTAACCAGATGCGAATTATCTTCTTATCTAAGTTTAGGTTTTTGATTTGATACAACGTTTCCCTCCCTTCCTATTTTTTAGCTATGGTTTTTAGTAGTCTATAAGGAAGGAAGATATCTAGGGGGAGGGTCAGGGTCTACGGTACGGTATGGTACGGTACCCATTATTATATGGAGGTACAGTTTTCAACAAATAATTGAGGGATGTGAGCCTTGGAAAAGATATCACCAATTATCCATCTTGTTTCTTTGTCGCAAATACTTGGTCATGTTCTACGGCCATTGATACCCAGGCACGAACTCATCAAATTCATCATCACAGCCTCAAAATGACCTGTAAATATCAAAGACAACACGGTTTAGGGAACAAGAAATATGTACTGGCGACAATAACAAATAAAAAATAAGGACAATAGTTAGAGATAATATGGAAATGGAGACGGTGGTCGTCTGGACAACATAATAAACAGGAATAATATCCAGAGAACTGCAAAAATTGAGAGAACGACACACGAAACTTCGATAGATGTGGATCTCAATATCGATGGTTCAGGTCAGACGACAGTCAGTACAGGTCTTCCATTTATTGATCATCTAATTACTTCTATTGGAAAACATAGCATGTTAGACATCAACCTATCAGCTAAAACCAAGGATGGAATAGTGCATCATCTTATAGAAGACACATCAATTGCCCTTTCACTAGCAATAGATAAAGCTCTATCAGACAGATTGCATATTACGAGGTTTGGCTACGCCCTAATCCC
This sequence comes from Nitrososphaeraceae archaeon, assembly GCA_051001675.1. Lineage (GTDB taxonomy): Archaea > Thermoproteota > Nitrososphaeria > Nitrososphaerales > Nitrososphaeraceae > TH5893. The sequence goes on from JBPCNB010000052.1 coordinate 4,848, forward strand.
AATGGACGAATGTCTGTCATATGCTGCAATAGACCTGGTAAGACGGCAGTTCCACAATATACAATTAAAACTAGTAAGAGACATAATCGAAGAGGTTCCCAAGGAGGATCTCGAACATTTTGTACTATCTTTGGCCCAGAATCTTGACGCATGTACACACATAGT
>JBPCNB010000053.1:0-3845 GCA_051001675.1 Nitrososphaeraceae archaeon
TTATGATAAGATCATATGACCCTATAATAGATGGCAAGACGGCACTACAATTTGAATATAATGCTAAGAATAATACTTTTTTGGATAAGGAAACGAGAAGCGAATGGAACTTTGAGGGAAAAGCTATCAACGGCCAAATGAGAGGAAGCCAACTCTCAAGACTACCTTTTGATGAAGGCTTTTGGTTTGAATGGGTAGCATTTCATCCTAAAACTGAACTATACAGTGGTAGATAAATGCCAAGTATCTATGGCTCATCTTCATTTTCTCGGCAGTAAGGTTCCGAATTTACCGCCTACTCCTTAATGGTAAATCCTTTTGCCATCACAAGATAAAATGCGTTGTTGACTCTTTTTATTGAGCGCAAATCTCCATACCTTTAATCGTTTTTTTCTATTTGTTCTTCGTCTAGTAGACTTTTATTCAGGAGTATATCTTTAAGCTTTCTGCTTGTAATTAGTATATCGATAATCTTATTTTTTTCCTTTTCTGGAAGCCCTTGAGAAATATTTGACTCTTGCAGCAAGTCAATCGCCTTTAGGTTGCTATAGTTAGATGCGCCCGTTTCAATCAGGTTTAAAGCCTTATGAACTATTTTACCATACGAGGTAAGACAGTATTTTCCGCTCATCCTTATGACTAGACCCGTCTTTATCAGAGCAGATATCCTCTTATAGAACTGTTTGCTTGTTAGATCTAAATCCTTGTTAAGCTCATTGCTTTTCAAACTGGGAGAAATAGCAATAGTATCGAATATCATCATGGCTCTGAATTCTGAAAGTGCATTTACTGTGTTTATGACTAAGTCGACTGTTGTTGTTGTGGAGCCATCTTTAAAATCTCTTGAATTCTTTTTCACACTTGCAAAATTTACATACTATTTCTCAGTTGAGATTCAGAAACAAAATAAAGTAAACATAATTGCTGGGGGGAATGGAGGCGAAGAAATATCCGTCTCAGAAGATGGAATACTTTTGACAGGAGCATCTCGGGGACACGACTTATCTGAAGGAGGTAAATCTTAGTAGATGGCCCAAGATTATAATTCATTCTCAACGTTTTTTTTCTTCAGACGATGATGAGATAATAGCGCGATAGACTTGAATAAATTATTTAGTGAGACATTACTGTTTACTTGTTCGTATTGAATAAAATAAATAAGTAACAAAGGTTTTTCATACTGTTACTGGACTTAGTGCTATATTTTGTTACATTTCCATAGTGGCATATTGGACATCTTGAAAAGTGAAAAGATTATCTAGTTTCTATTGGCCCTCTAATTTTATTTTGTAATTTGAAGGGTCATATCGTCTGCCTTTATATTGCAATCTTGATCTTTCATTGCAAGTTCTTTTGCTTCTAACATGAATTGGCCTTCTGTCTGACCGTAAATTACAGAATTGTTGCAAATCTAGCATCTTAACATTTTAATGTCTTCATAATTCATACCGTACAAATGTAGCTTTTGTAATGTGTATAAGGATTAAGATATTGATGGCAAGCTAAATGAAAGGGTAGCTCCTCTCTTTCCTTCATCGTCGTTGTTTTTTGCCCATATTTCACCGCTATGCGCTTCAATGATACCCTTACAAATATACAATCCCAGACCAATGCCTTCGAATGACTTGGTAGTAAACTTGGAAAATAGCCTTGGCAAGATTTTAGGATCGATACCATTACCCGTATCTTTTATGTTGACAATGACTTCTTTTTTTGAATCATTCCTTTCTAAGGATATACATATCGTATTTTCTTCTTCTTCTTCTTCATTGTCTTCTTTTTTTAGCGTTTCTTGCACTTCTCCTGGCCCCCCCAATTCTTCTTCCTCTTGTCGTTGATTGACGAATTTAATAGCATTACTTATCAGATTAAAAATAACTTGAGTCAACTTTGATTTGTCTGCTCTTACAAAAATAGATTCCTCTTTCTCTTCTCCTATACCATTTTGCCTATTAAATTCATAGCTAATCTTAATATTCTTTTTATTAGAATTATTTAGACGGGCTATTCTAAACGCCGTAACTATATCAAAAATAGTCTCATGCAAATCTACTCGCTCCAATTTCAAGTTCAGTGTATTGTTTTCGATTCTGGTCAGATATAAAATATCATTAGCTAGCCTTTGTAGTCTTTGTGCGTTTCTTAAAATTATAGAAACACGCTCCTCATTTGGAAAAGAGTGTATTAATGATTCAGCACTCATCAGTATTGGATGTACGGGTGCTCCAAGCTCATGGGCAGTCGTGCTTATGAATTCCTCTTGCATTTTATGAAACAATTTTAGCTGCTGATACATCTCGGTTTGTATCCACAAGCTTTCAAATATAGAAACATGAGAAGACACAATAGTCTTACTGTCTGAATATGTACACAAGCCTATTGCATCTTCAGCATTATCTTTCGTCTCATCTTTAATTTCAAATGTCAAGCAGCGTTGGCTGTCAACTAGCAAAATTCCAATTCCACTTCTTGTTCTTTCGCCATTTAAGATTCTAATATCAATTTGCTTAGTTCCAGTATTATTTAGGAACAGTGACTTCAAGTAATCAACTTCGCGATCACCTCTCTCGTCTTTTGAGACTAGGATTCTTATCTGCAAATCGGGATTTGATATTGGTGATTGCTGCATTCCTTGTGTTTTATTTTTACCAAACAATATTAGATGTTTTAGTGAATTAGATGTCGGAAGAGAAATCATTACTTCATTCCTTGCCATAGTTAACAACGTATAAGCCTGGCGCATAGACTCATCAGGGCTGTGAATAATGTCGATTCTGGCTGCTTTTACTCCTCCCTCTATTTCTCTTATCCTTTGATCAGCAGGAATGGCTTGACTCCAGAGAACGTCGAAAATGTTTTGTTGTTGTCGCACTAATTGCTTTGCATTACTAAGGATGACCTGTGGATTTGTTGTTATTGTCTTCTGTCGATTATCTGGATTGACAGTAACCATATACTCAGTATCGCTTACTTCCATGCCACCACTAACATAATCAAGGTGCCTAAGATCTACAATTTCCATCACTTGTTTACAGTAAGAGACATTGTCTTTTGTAATTTCAGTTATCTGTCTTAATACGACACCTCTATTTTTAAGATCTGATAATATTTCTCTTATCAAATGAGATTGCAACATCAGAGGCTTTCCAGAAGTGACTGCGTAACCATCACATCGACTATGTACTTTGGAGTAAAACTCCACTATTCCTTTAGTTATAGCTCTATTACCTTCTAATATAATAGTCGTCTGATGTTCGTTAGTACATGGCAAAGCCTGATTCATACTATTATATGAGACAATAAAAACTTCTCTGAATAAATTTTTATCCTGCAATCTCAATATTTCGACATATGTTGACTGAATAATGACTACGGGAAGTACAGAAATAAAGGATAAGAGACCTTTAGAATTTCTCTTGAAATTGGCTTGATGATAACAACTCATTTGGGTCGAGTATAGTTTTTTTAGCAAATTAAAATTTTGTTGAATCTGGTAGATACATGAAACTACAAGTTTTGCAATATATACATACAATAGTTTGTTTGTTGGATTTTGTACCTATGCTCCTTCCATTCTCAATCATATGAGCAATAGTTGAACCCGTTATTTCATCGATGATTATATTTTGTTCGTATTCCTATATGATAGGAAGTAAGCAACGAGTTACTAGTATTGTAAATTCGAAAAGTCTCATTATGTTGCGGACGTGAGTTCTGCACTACCGAAGAGAACAGAGAATGGCCTACACCAGATCAATATTGTATCATATTTCGACAGATCTGTTGCGGCAGGTATATCATAATTTTGATTGCCATTATTAGCTTTTAGTTTGCCAACATTTACA
>JBPCNB010000054.1:0-2330 GCA_051001675.1 Nitrososphaeraceae archaeon
GGTATTTGCTAGCATAATTCTATCCCTTGACAGACTTGACTGCTGCTTTGAAGGGAAAACAAAGAATTGGATTCTTATACAAATGCTCCTCTGATGTGAAATTTCTTACCAAATGGAGGAGAGCCACCAATCTTTCCTCTCTGGGTTCCACTGACATCGATTTCTGCTACAATTCTTTCATGATTGGCATCAGCGGTAGTAATTGTAATAGGATTTATACCCTGAAGCATTTTTCTTATCGATTTCTGTGGCGCTGCCAGTTGCGTTTTCTATTATTGAAGTTATGCCTAACTTGTCTGCACCTTTCTTAATGCCTTCAAAGAATGTGTTCCAGCCTAAACCCAGTATGGCGAGAAAAAACACAATTACTAATATGATCAATATTATTCGTGACAGTATACCCATTATTGGATATCATAAAGTGCTCCCATAATCCATTTAACGATTATGGGTCGACACTGTTACACCCTATGGATTATTATGGTGTTCGAGATTATCCTCCGAGTCGTACATTATTACAAAATATATGATATACTAAAGCCGTGGGAGACTCAACTTGATGGTTAGTTAACTAGATCAATTGAGTCTAGGCCTACCTGCGGCATTGTTTCTATCAATATTAGACCCACTAGATCATATGAGATATCGTATATAGTGATAGCTACTTGTATCGGATACCTTAGTAAGTATAAGATAAAGAAAGCCGCGGGAGATCCAACAGATAGACAACCTTTGCATGATAAACCTGTTAGAAACTTGTCCCGCATCTTGTCTATCTGGAATTATAGATAGGTCTAAATCTTTGATCTATTATTCTGTCAAGATGATCATAAAACATGATGCATTTTTTTATATGATGTTGCTTATATCTATTGGAAGAAAATAGTGAATGATCAGTAAAAGGAAAACCGGGTCGAAGAGAATAAAGAAAGCTTATCCAATAAGAAGAACCAAGAAATCTAATTCATCACCACAAAAACTAAAGAATATCACGTTTAGCGACAAATTAGTATTGTACTTAAATGATGCATTATCTTTGGAAAAAGCTGCTATAGAAAGACTGCAATCAAGGATAAGACAAACCAGATTACAGGATTCAAAAATACAACTGCAAAATCATTTGGAAGAAACAAGAGAACAGCAAAATAGATTAATACAATTAATTTCTGGCCTCGGTGGAAAGCCAACAAAAGATATAGGGCGTTTACCCATACCTTCATCTTCCAAATCCATCGAGAATTCAAAGAAATACATGACAGATGCGGAGGCTGAGATACGGGGAGCTAAAGAGGATGCTATAGTAGAAAGTGCTGAAATTGTACTTTATGATACGCTTATTCAACTTGCACAGAAAGCATCGACAGTAGTGGGAGGAGATGCAATCCGTATATTAACACGCAATCTAGATGAAGAAAGAGCTACGATGGACTGGATAAAAGCAAATACGCCAGTTCTTATCACACAACTTTGGCCAGATGTTGCAGGCTCTGTTGCTGGGATAGAAGGAGGAGAAACAGGAATAGGAGAAGCCATGAGTTATCAGGAGTAGGAAAACAAAGAACAAAGGATATCAACTATATCAGAAAATGAGGTTTTGTAATGGATTGCTACCAATATTGACAACTGCCCCACTTCCCATCATGAACTAAGGAACCAGACTATGATGAAGGCATGCTTTATGACTGCAACTTATCTAAACTATGAAATGTTAAGAGAAGCATTTCTATTCCTGTTGAGACAAAGGATTTGATAAGAAGGATAAATGCAGAGTTAGAATAATAGTATTGGCAGCATTCTAGAGTATTATAATCATAATAAGTGATGGTGTGGAGATATTATCGATAATAACTGATGTTGCCGTCGTCGTCATCTAACGGTGATGGAAAGAAGAAGATTTTATTTGTTGATGACAAACCTGATATGACTTCATTATTTAGACTATCTCTGATCCGTGCAGGATTTGACATAGATACGTTCAATGATCCTTCATTAGCATTGAAGAGCTTTAAGCCAAATGAATACGATCTTTTATTACTTGATATTATTATGCCAGGTATAGATGGCTTTGAGCTATACAAGCAGTTGAAGGAAATGGATCCTCAAGCCAAAGTATGTTTTCTGACTGCAAGTGAGATGCATAGAACAGAATAGAAAGACATTGTGAGTTAGACAAAGAACTAGTCCTGCAAATGCCAATGTCAATAAAAAGGATCATAGAAGAAATAAACAAGAGAATAAATTCACCAACCATAATTTAATCTTGGTTAAAGTAGTAATAGAAGATCAAACAGGGATGTAGCATTATTAGTTGACTCCTATCCTTGTATGCT
>JBPCNB010000055.1:0-1532 GCA_051001675.1 Nitrososphaeraceae archaeon
CAGCATATGTTCTGATTAATTATGAAATTGGAGCCGAAGAGAAGTTCATAGACAAACTGAGAAATGTGCCGGGAGTAATGGAAGTTAACGAAGTAAATGGCGTTTATGATATAGTCGCAAAAATCGGTTCCAATACCCTTGAAAGCTTGAAAGAAATTATAACTCGAGAGATAAGAACAATAGATACTATCAGGTCGACGATGACACTGATAGTAATCGAATAGAAAGAGGATGGAGAAAAGGCGAAACAAAGAGTACACTCGATCCCCTACTGTAGGATCTGCTCAAGATAGATAAACCCATCCTTATACATTTATGATGATGCAACCATAGATAGATAGATAGTAAAAAGAAAGAAAAGAAGAAGAAAAATCGTCTGCAACCGCATATGTATTGTTCATAGATAAACCATCTTCCTTTGCTAACTCGTATAAATCTGCAGAATTGGTACGGAAAATATTGTTTTATCTCTATTTATCAATTTTTCCTTATTAAATGAAAAATAGTGAAAATGATAGATAGTTCGTTTATGGTTTTGATATATTACTTTGGAGAAAATGGTATCTAAGAAGAAAGGAAGCAGCAAAAAGGGATTAACCTCTGCCAGTAAGAAGACAAAATCAATGGTAGCAAGATAAGGTGGTAAATCATAAACTAAGAACTCATAATTCAAAAGTTAGTAGCCAAAACCAAGTAATGCGTGATGAACTCGTTTTTCGTGCGACTCGAGTACATTTGAGAGCATATTATTTTTGATTCTAAGTAATATGAGCAAGAAGACACTAACTCATTGTTCTAACTCTATTCTAAATTAGTAGTGCTTAAAAGGAATGATCTGATTATCTTATTTATGAAAGCGCTAGCATGTAGGAATGCAGGCTTTAATTGTGACGTTGTAATCAGGGGAGATACAGAAGAGGAAATCATGGCAAATACTGCAGAACATGCTATCAAAGAGCACAATATGAAACCGGAAGAAATTGCTTCGGAAGAATTCGAAGAGCATGTGAGGAGTCTTATTACTACTGCCTGTTGAGGATTATTAGCATAGCAATTAATAACTATACAAGTACTCAGCATAACCTTTCCTTCTCTTATAGCATACTCAAACCTCTCTACGCTATTATTTCCTTATTAAGAATATTATAATATCCCTGTTTTACTTTCTTGCAGCCGTTGTCTAATACCATGCAGAAAAAAATAACACAATCGCAGAAGAATTACATCAAAAAGTGTTAATTTATGTTATAAACCCGCAAGAGGTACATTTAACATCTGAATCTCAAGGAAGATCCCGAACTAAATCTTTTATTTCAGGGATCAGGCAGTGACCATTAAAATAAGCCTATTGGCGTATCTTCAGATGAACATTTTAATTAATAATTATAGTAGATAAACTTAAACTAATTTGATAAATATTAACTAAATAGATATATTGTCAATATTTTTAGCGTGGCGATTGTCAGCATGTTAGAAAAATTCTTTGGTAGCAAATGGATTTATGCTAACCTATGCTGCAATGGAATTAGCAT
>JBPCNB010000056.1:0-1286 GCA_051001675.1 Nitrososphaeraceae archaeon
GTATTAACCCTGGATACTCAAAGGGGAGAGTATCTACATGAGTGGTCTTTATGCCAAGAAGAAAGAGAAAGAGAAAGAGAAAGAGATAAAAGAAAGAAGTCAAGACAATTGGTGGGCTTATCATCGACCCATGTGTAATTATGACTTCAACTTGACCTTAAGATATGTTTCCTCATTGGTATAAATTGAGCGGTAACTATTATCATCACATAGCTTTATACTGGAACAGATCTAGGTTGCATTATGAGTAATACGAATGCATCTGAAGAGAATGAAGAATCACCCTCAACATACGGAAATGAAGGTTATAAAGAATATAGGAAGAAAGAAAAATCAAAGGTCAAGGAGAGTTCATCTCAAAACGAAGTAAATGAAAGTGGAAAAAGTTGAACATAGAGATCTCAGGGTCGCATAAGACCTTCTAGGGTAAGCTATATAGATTGGTATAATGTTGAATATCAGCTGGCTAAGTGGTTACCGAGGAAATAAATCTAAATTATATTTTTGACCTTTTTACTTTAGAAATCATTTAACACCCAGAGGATGGGTCCATCCTTATTATCTTCTAATTCTATCCTTCTCTTCTGGCTAACGACACAAACAAACTCGAAGAGGTCCTGCATGAAAAGATGGCCAAAAGACAGAAGCAGATTCATAGAGAACACAACCCTAGATTCAATCATGATCTGCCACTGGAAATAGATTGTATTGAATGGGTCCTTAGGAAGATAGAAGTAAACAAAGTTCCTGATGACAGATTAGATGGCGTTATTCGAGCCATGATCAAAGATCTAGAAAAAAGAAAATACAAAGCCATGAAAAGATCAGACAAAGATGAGTTTTCGATCAAAATTGAAAGTCTTCAATGGGTTCTATATGTTATCTTTGCTATAAAGAATGGGAAATTGGTTGTGATTTGAAGTGATTAATCGAAATGCAATTGTCTTAGATCTGAGGTTCGAAACATTATATTTAAAAAAAATTAGATAAATCTTCTTCAATAATGTAGTTATCGCGGCAAGGATGAAACTCCGGCTATAAAATACCTTGCTGTAATTTTTTTACATTCTTTCCTTACGATGTCAGCCTAGTACCACACATACTAGTAGCAGATGCTCAGATAATCCCTTTAACCCAGTCCGTACCTAAACCCCTTGAAATCTAGGAGTAAGCAGCTACCAGTTATCCATGATGATACAGTTACAACCCACCGAAAGGCAGTTTATGCGGGAAAATTATTGAATTATTGCTAATAGACTAGTTAATTTGCTTTTACATATCTAATA
>JBPCNB010000057.1:0-1880 GCA_051001675.1 Nitrososphaeraceae archaeon
TCTGTAAACAAAAATTCACTATTTATGAAGAGAAAAGCAGATGTCATTTGAATAGGACAATTTGAATAGCTGTTTATATATCCATCTACTCAAGCTTTTGTAATATCTATCCTAGAAATGGCATGGCATGTGGACTCGATTTTCACATTGAGAATCATTATTAGTAAGCATAGAGTTGTGGTGACTTAAAATCAAATGGTTAAGTCTAGTTTCAGATTCAATGTTGTTTCATTAAAATAGCGTTTGATATATTATTTTTATTTATTTTAATCTTCTTTCCATAAAAACATCAGCTCTGTAATTATCGTTGTATCGTGGAATATCTACAAAACCTGCATTCAGATACAACGCTCTTGCTGCTTCTAAGTTCTTTGAACTATCTAAAACTATTCTTGAATAACCAGCTTTTCTTGCAAAGTCTGTTGCTATATCAAGCATCCTACGTCCTATTCCTATTCGTCTAAATCCTTTCAATACGTACATACGCTTTAATTCACATGTAGATTCAAGGTGTTTCAAATTTTCTTATTGCTATTGTAGCTACTATTTGAGAACAACTGTTGTTGCTCTTGTTGTTCCTACTGGTTATTTCCGTGACCCAGAAGCTTCCCCCATCATACTTGCTATAGTGTTTTTCTATCTGGAGAAGATCAGAATCCAAGCCGTCGTATTCTAGTTTAAACTTAAATCCATTAACAATAATATCAGAAATTAGCTTTATGACGCCTTGATAATCCTTCCTTTTGCTAAATAATCCTATTATAAATGCTTGAGACATAGTATCCATTTGCTGCAATCTAAAAATTTAATATTTCTTGTTTTTGTCTACCTACATATTATAATTCGATCAAACATTCTTGTCAATATTTGGTTATAATATGAGTCACTGATATGCTTTCTAATGATAATCAAATAAATGAGTAACATGCTATGCATCTTAAATTACAGAACAAATGAACCCTACGTCCTCACCTGTTTCGCATTTAATCACAGTATGCTCAAAGATTGCAGACATTATAGTTCTTGGTTTACTTGTCATCTTCTTTGTGGGTTTCTTAGCGTTTGATTACGAATTACTAGGATTTCATGATCCTTTTATAACAATTCCACATGAAAGTGAGCGATACTTTGAGGTAATACCTTGGCTAATATTTGGAGTGCTTGTATTTGATCTTTATCTAAAATATATAATTGTAGGAAGAGATTGGAAGCTTCTCATTAAATACCACTGGCTTGACATATCCATGGCAGCTTTAATTCCTATCCTTTTGCCTCTGAAGTTCATAAAAGTAACTCTAAAGATTTTCAAGACAGTTAAAGCTACCAAGTTTGGATATAAAGTATTTCAGAAGATCAAGAAGGTGTTCACACATTTCTCTATTTTTGGAAAGAAGCTAGGCTAGTTAGTAGACATAATTTTAATGTGGGAATTGATATTGATTTTGAATTAGTGGGCTAATCTTTCAAATCTCCACTGTTAGAGATTAGTAGTCATGGCAGCTAGTTTCTCTTCTTTTACCTTTGCTTTTTCCACCATCTTTTTATCGTAAGTTAAGGATTGAAACTCCAAAGCTCCATCTGTTAGAGCCAATCCTGCCATACTTCCTATGAGTAACACTTCACAGGTCAATTAGTTAATTCATAGGTATCTGTGGTAGAATAATATTTTAATTTATCCAAATCTGATGTCCAATTCGTAACGTTTGACGTCTTGACGCGACTATCCAGGCTTGTTGGCTTCTACAATCGTATCGACCTTGCCTTCCAAACTAAGTATCTTACTCAGAAGTCTTTCCTGATGTTGTTGGATGTGCTGAATCGATTTCAATACTCTATCATGACCTTCTTCAAGTTCATTTACACGTCTGAGAGTCTCATCC
>JBPCNB010000058.1:0-7104 GCA_051001675.1 Nitrososphaeraceae archaeon
GTTATATGAACTCTAATAATAATAGGTCGTGGATGCCTTTTATGCTATTTTCTGGGATTATGGATATATTGTTTTTTACATCCATGATGTCTATGATGGGAATGGCATTAAATCCTATGGAAAGTCAGATGGCTGCAGATAGCGGAAGCGGAGGAGATGGAGGAGCAGGGAATACTGAGACAGATAGTAGCGGGGCTGGCGCTAGTGAAGCAGACACGGGCGGAGGAGACTTTGGCGGATTCGACGGAGGAAGTTTTGGCGACTTTTAGGCTTTATCGTTGCAAGTCCATAGCAGCTATGTCAAACGTACTAATGGGAACAAGCAAATAATGCATGCACAAACGAATGGCTGTTTTTATAGATGATTATTTTTAAAGGTGTGAATGATCTTACTCATTGAGCCTAGTCTATGTAATATCTACGTTGTTTCTTGCCGGCAACCATGTCAGACTCAACTTAAACCCCTTTTTTGATCTCCTTTCCGTTTATGATACATCTATGATACAGATTTATTACCTAAAGGCTTGAAAAGTGTCTTGAAATAGGACTTATTGTTTAGGAGTGCGTTTGATATAGCCTTCAGTTTCATTTTAATACCTTTAATAGCATATTATACAAAGATCTTTTCTGGTTGGGAAATTCAAACGGAATATTAACAAGACAGTATTGAGTCTTTTACCTTACAAATGGACAGTCCTAGGAAATACCACAATAGGCACACTTTTGGCTTCGCTTGATACGAATATAATAATTGTAGCTTTGCCTCAGATCGCTTCTGATCTTGACGTTTCTATGTTTACTATGGTGTGGATAGTCCTTAGTTATACTCTTGTAACTGCATCAATTCTTCTGAACTTTGGCCGTCTTGCTGATATGTTTGGTAGAGTCAAATTGTATACTTTAGGCTTTATGATATTTACTGTTGGTTCTGGGTTATGTAGTCTGTCTCAGACAGGTGAACAATTAGTTTTATTCAGAATTGTACAATCAGTAGGAGCTGCCTTCCTTTTCTCAAACAGTGTTGCGATTCTGACAGATGCATTCCCTTCAAATGAGAGAGGAAGGGCCCTCGGATTCAATCAGGTTGCAATTGTATTAGGATCTGTGCTTGGTCTTGTACTTAGCGGATTTCTGACTTCCTATTTAGGATGGCGTTCTGTATTTTGGATAAATATTCCCATAGGTGTTTTTGGGTGCATATGGTCTTTTACGAGTTTAAGAGAATCAAAAGAGCCAACAATTAAGGAAAAGGAAAAAGAGACAACAAAAATAGACTGGCTTGGAAATTTTACATTTTCAGCAGGTTTATTCCTTCTACTCCTTGGCATAACATTTGGTGCGTTCGGTATATTCTCTATTGACTGGGCAGTGTATGTGCTGATTATTAGCGGTATTTCTCTTTTGGTAACGTTTGGATTCATAGAAACGAACATAGATTATCCAATGTTTCAGTTTTCCTTATTCAAAATCAAAGCCTTCTTAGGAGGAAATGTCGCCATTCTTCTTAATTCTATAGCCAGAGGAGATTTTACCCTGCTGATATCATTCTATCTTCAAGGTGCAACAATGATGCTTAGTCCATCTGAAGCCGGGATCTACTTGATACCAGTTTCTGCAACTTTGGCAATAAGCGGATCTATTAGTGGTTGGTTGTCTGATAAATATGGAACTAGATTTTTTGCAGGTATCGGACTTTTTGTTTCCGGGATAGGTTTCATCCTGCTGACTCAATTAAGCCCGACTACTTCAATTATCGAGATACTATTACCTTTCACTCTTATTGGATCAGGATTCGGGATATTTGCCTCACCAAATAGAGCATCGATCATGAATAGTGTACCCGCAAATAGAAGGGGAGTATCTGCTAGTACAGGTACTACATTGCTATACGTAGGTAGATCGTTGAGCTTAGGTATTTCATTTCTGATATTGACAAGTATTATGCCGTCAGAAGAGGTAAAGAATATTCTATTAGATAACAGAAATGAAAGCACGATTTCAATAATGTCTGACATGAAGACAATTAATCAATTCATGTCTGGCATGCATCTTATCTTTCTGATTTCGGCAATTCTTGTTTTTGCTGCGATGTATCCTGCCTTAATCAGAGATAAATATATCAATGAACGAAATGTATGAAAATGAACCAAGAAAAGACTGCTTCAGTGGACGGGAGTCTAGTCGCACCCAAGTGCATAATTGGGACATTAACTATTATTTCATTGTATGATATTCGATATACGTTTTGTTTGACATAAGTGTGTGTTGGCTCAACCGTCTTAATTTCATTACATTTCAATACGTATTGGTTTACCTTACTAAAAGAATCGGCGAAGATTGGGATAATGTAACAAAGATAGAAAGAAGGTCGCTAAAGCCTACTTTCTTGAAGAAAGTCGTGGCTGCTCCGAATTTAGACATATTTGGCTAGAAAAGCCAATGCCTTCTGCCAAGCATCTGCTGTTTGTTCGGGAGCATAATTGTCACCCGATGGGTTCGCAAATGCATGGCCTACTCCAGGATATATGTAGATTTCATTTGTGACGCCTATTTGGTTAAGAGCTCGTTCAAATGCATTTACAGACTCAACAGATATTGACTCATCTTGATCACCGAAGACGCCCAAGACTGGCCAGTTTATCTTAGAAAGTTCGTTTGTATCATTTACTAAATTGCCATAGTATATTACAGTCGCAGCTAATGGATTCTGCTCACTATTCAATGCCAGCTGCAACGATTGTCCTCCACCAAAACACCATCCCAGAGAAGCTATTCTTGAACTATTGACATTTTCCAGTGAACCAAGATAACGTACTGCAGACTGAAGATTGGCAATTGCCTGTTCAGGATTGCTTCTTACAGAAGATGCCAACTGTCCTGCACGATCAGGATCTGTTGCTACTTCTCCATTATAGAGATCAGCACCCAGAACGACATAACCTTCATTGGCCAGATCCTCAGCCGCATTTTTTATGTTATCATTTAAACCCCACCACTCATGTATCATGACTACAGCAGGAAGTTTCTGTTGTTGTTCTCCGATTGTTGTTGTATTGCCGACGGGAGTTGAGGGATGGATAAGGTAACCTGAAGAGTTGCCATAGTAATTAACAGATTTACCTTGTACACGTGTGGAGTTATTATCAGTCGCAGTTGTATTCATTGTGGCGGAAGAACTTTGTGGATATGCGGTTTGTTCTTCATTCAAAGCACCAAGAGATACGTATAAGGAACTAACGATTATCGCCAACATAAGAAATGTAGCTAATTTTCTCATTGTACAACAATCCAATACATATTATTTATATTCTTAGCTAGTTAGTTATTGATGCATATATACACCTTGATTATTCCTGCTCGTAGCCAATCAGAACCAAATTCTTATGCCGTTTCTTAAAGTCAAGTCTTCGTATTGTATGGTCAAACGGAGAGGAAATAAGTATTTACCAAAGAACGCTTTGACGTTTGGTCTATATAAATAATAGCTAATATGATGCCTATTACTGATAATATCAGAGTAGTAGTCCAAGCCCATCTCTTACCTTTCCACAACTATAAGTCATACAGATATGTAAGGCCTAATGCCAAGAATACATTGCCAATCCCTACTAAAAAAAGTACCGCACCACAGGCAAGAATATTATTTCGCCAATTCCTGTCAGTACTGGTATCTTATTACAACCTGGAAAGGATATAGAGGAGACTTCGGCCTATTAGCCATGGTACTTTACGATAGGCAAAGCATGAAAAATGAAAGACATGGAAATTCATATCAACAGTTCACTTCATCTTCATTAGGATTCTCAGCTATATTATCATTCTTGACAAGTTTCCAATGATTTGCTAGTAATACACCATTAACATCACATTGAGATATACTCACTGTTTCCTCAGTCTTAAGTCTCTGACTCATTATGTCGGCGTCAAAGTTAGCATGTCCCAATCTCAGAGCATGACCCATTTCATGTACTGCAATTTCTTCTAATTTTTCAGAACTATACTGAACTCCAAAAACTTCTGAGTCGTATTCAACGTA
This sequence comes from Nitrososphaeraceae archaeon, assembly GCA_051001675.1. Classification (GTDB taxonomy): domain Archaea; phylum Thermoproteota; class Nitrososphaeria; order Nitrososphaerales; family Nitrososphaeraceae; genus TH5893. Next base: position 4,037 of record JBPCNB010000058.1, read on the forward strand.
GAAGGCCGCTTTTGGAAGAATTATTGTTACTTTGTCTATCAATCCATCTTCATCATATTTTATCATTGTGGCTCCGGCTACCATGCCCCCAAAACCTTCTACGAAGCGCACTTCTATGTCGGCATCATCGTTTTTTGAGGACGTAGAAGAGACTTCAATAATTTTCAAATTTGGAATTTTTGCATTCCATTCCTTCATGGCATTTGCAACCGCCTTTGTTAAAACGGGAACACTATTGTAGTCTATATTAGGGCTATCATCTTCATTTTCATCTGTCCCTTCATCCCCATTTTCTTCATCCTCATCCTCGTTTTCTTCTATTATTCTGTATGTTAATATTCTGTCGGCGATCCTTTCATCCCACGCACAGCATATGTCTATAGAGTTTGTATCACTGTGATTTTCATCTTGTTCATCATCTTCGTTATTATTGTTGGCCCCTTCATTCCCATCATCCTCTTCCTCATCCTCATTTTCTTCCTGTGCATAGATGTACTGTATTAAACGAAGTGGATTTTTAGCCTCTGAAATGCTTTCTTGTGTTCTAAGGGAGAGATTATCACCATAGGTTAATCCAGATAAAGCGAGTAAACAAGTAAAGAGCATTAGTGCAAAAAGTGGTATTGCCATAAATGACGACATTGTTTAGGAGTCGTAAGTATTGCTAAACAAATAGCATTATAAAGATTCTGAGTCAGGTGCAAATGATTTAGGAATATCTACGTAATTGAGGATCAAGAGGTCTAGACTCTAGGACTATAAACAGGTAAGGTATCGGCCTACAAGCATCAGGAAGGTCTTATAAAAGAACTTTATGATATCAGAGTTTCAAGTGTATATTTAAGACAAGGTCGGCTAACAAATTGATTGAGTCCGATATGCTCTCTTGTCATAATATTTAGAAAGTGATTATTTATAAGTTCATTTTACAATCATTACGGGACAATGCGCATATCGTATAACATCGGAGGCAATACTTCCAGCTAATACACTTTTGAGCTTGGACCTGCCTCTAGTTCCAGTAATAATTAAATCAATCCCCTTATCTTTAGCATAACTCACAATCGCATCACCAATTCTAATAGAAGATATAATGTCTGTTCTTATTTTTAGGGCATGCTCATTATCGCCGCTTTCTTCATGAGCTCTTTCTATTATTTTAGTAAAATGAGCTTCAGCCTCTTTAGTCATCTCAATTATGTGGCTTGGAGGACTTAAACCATGCAATTTAACATCAGCTCTAATAACATGAAGAATAACTAATCGTGCGTCATAGTCTTGAGCAATATTTACTGCGTAATTTATTGCTCTATCAGCAGTAGACGTCTTTGACTCATCGATAGCTACAAGTATTTTAGAAAAAGTCCTTCTTTCAATAGCTCCATGCATACCTAGTTTCTAATTTCATATACCAGAATGGTGACTAAAAAGTGATTTCGGACTGATTTGTTATCGGATTGATAACGATAGTCTAAGATGGGCATCTCCTCCTTACAAAATCCGACTTCTTACGAATTGTCCTTCCTTTTGGAGAGGAAGGGGAATTCGCAGATGTATTTTCCTGCTTGAGCTCCGGGTAAAACTCAAATTATTCGCAATTGTATACAGTTCTGGTATGTCTAGTCCAAACCAACCCAGTGTATTAGAATGGTTCAAGCAGAATTATCCAAAAGAATACGACTTGGCAAACGAAATTAACACACGTATGACACGAATTCTAGGCAGTATTGAAATGCCCAACTCCGATTTTAAGAGCGCACCTATTAGATTAGATGTTGTTAGAAACGACCAAGACCGTACAAAGTTACAACTATTGACAAATGAATTTGGAATAATATTCATAGGCACGATGGTAAGAGCAATAATTGATTTATTATCTGTGCAATTCGGAGGACTTTCATCATCAGCAATAGGAAATGAAATTCTAGACAAGAAGATGAAAGAGGTCATTACACAATATTTTGTGACACAAGACATAAAGAAATGTCCAAATTGTCAAACTGAAAACAGAAATGATGCTAAATACTGTGACCATTGCGGCCTCAAATTCGAAGAATAGTTTGGTAGGAGTCATATAATAGTTATTAGGAGATGTAGTTAGTATCCTTATATTGCACATTAGCATAACGGTAGCTGTTTGATTTGTTGAAACCAACGACAACGACAACGACACTATTAACAGGAACGATGTTAGACAGAAAGATACAAGAGACAGGAGCAGGTCTACCGCTATCTTATACGAATAAACTTTATGCTATTAACCAAAGAAATGCTACAACGATTATTGATTATATTACTGCAATGAGGATTGAAGTTAATTTATCAGATCATTATAGAAAAGACTTGATTGAAATTTTATGCAGGTTCTCCAGATATTATAAGGATAAACCGTTTAGAGATATAACACGAGATAACATTACTACATTTTTAGATAGTTTCTGCAAAGCAGAAACATCCGATCCTTTACATAAATGGATAGGTACCTATAACATTTACAGAATGCATTTGATGCGATTCTTCAAATGGTTATATTATCCAGATATTGAACCTGATAAGAGATCTAAACCGGCAGCTATAGATAATATTCCTCAACTGAAAAGAAAGGAAACATCAATTTACAAACCTTCTGACCTATGGACTCAAGAAGACGACTTATTATTCTTAAAGTATTGTCCTTCGAAACGAGACAAATGTTATCATGCTATATCTAGAGACTTGTCATGTAGACCTCATGAATTATTAAAACTAAAGATAAAAGATATTGCATTTAAGACCATTGGAACTTCTCAATATGTTGACGTTGTAGTTAATGGCAAAGCAAGTCACTCATCCCTCGTTCCAAAATGGGGCGGTCCATCCCAAATAAATACCGACCTTACTGTATAAGGATGTAATGAATGCAAGTCTAACAATACGAAAAGTACAAGCTTATTCCGGAGATAGAAGTTTAACCATAGTGCTCCCTAAGCTATTCGCTGAGCGGCTCGATATTAGTAGGGGGGATTTTCTCAAGGTGCACTTGGAAGACAGAAAGTTAGTTTTGGAAAAAGCGGATGTGTAAGAGATGG
>JBPCNB010000059.1:0-9521 GCA_051001675.1 Nitrososphaeraceae archaeon
GATTAATGATTTGCAAAATATATCTTCATCGCCACAGCAAGTAGGATCAGTAGATCAACTAGTTAGGAACATAGAGGACATATTAGATGAAGCAGTGTCTACAAGGATAGAACAAGAGGATGTGGAGAATGCTACAATTCAAGCACTAGCTTTCGCTAATCTAGTAAATAGTATTCTTGAAAGTTATGGAAACGCCTATGCTGTTGACTTTGATATGACAAACATGTCAAACATGGCTATGATGGGTCAGAGCAGTAATAATATGAGCACGATGACAATGAGTAATATGAGCACTCATAGTATTGGTAATAGTAGTAATATAGAAGTGAATTCGATGAATATGTCATCAGCCTTCATTACCAACCTGGAAAATGGTCTTACGCAACTGAATGCTTCAATTAAGAACAAGGCTTCCCCTATGGATATAATGATGATAGTACATACACAAATTCATCCAAACCTTTTAGAAGCATTTAATTTGCCATTACGGCAAGGATAACTCATCCTGTTCTCGTTTACTTCTAAGTTGTTGTTTATTTGTGTCATTAATGTCAGTTAAATTTGTGGTACGTTCGTAGAACGGACTAGAAGATCCATCGACTGGCGCCTCAGCAGACTTAGAGATGCAAATATTACAATGTCCGTTCGTTACAATAATGGACGTAGCTTATACAAACTAAAGAATAAAATGCTTGTCTCTGAAATATTTTTAATAAGGATAATAAGCTCACTTTTGTAACTGCCTGGCTGCTCTCGATAATATATTGATATAAGAGATAAGTGAGAGATTGCACAAACATGACTCAGCTTTGTGCTGGACGATGACTCTCAATGTTTGGTTGTCCTGGTTTGTATGTTATTGAGACTTTCTCCCCTGTTCGTAAGGGCAATTAGAGATTTACCTTGGAATCCCGTCAGAAGTTTGCTCTATACACTCATCAGTCTGTTTTATTTCAACAGTGCCTTCCTCTGTTGTGCTTGATACAAATATACTCCTTGCCGAAGTACCAAAAATGACAAAGACTATTACTACTCCTGCAATAATAAAAATGATTGCCAATCTAGCCGGAGAACTTGTAAAGCTCATCGTTCTATTAACTAAGAAAGCCATTTAATATTGATATCGTAATCAGCTAGTCAAAGTGTCAAAGTGTACCGGAAACCCACTGTAACTCCCTAGATAACTAGACGATTCAGTTGACTTATTGTTGGATATGTTTATGAAGATTCTCTTTTCTTATTCCTGTTGGTAGATTCGGTACTCATTAGTATCCTTATCACTTTGATTCGTTTAATTGGTCGGCTACCTTTAAAAATCGGGACAAATTATCCATTAACTCATTCCACAAGGTCTCACCCATTTGCTGTCTTACCTTGCGTTGAACCTCATTCCAAAGCGGAATAGCTTTTGCTACGGCGGTACGTCCTTTAGAAGTAATCGCTACAATCCTTGTACGATTATCTGGGCCCGATGAGATCTTGATAAATCCCTGTCTTTCTAAAACAGACAGATTTCTAGTGAGGGTTGTTCTGTCCATACCTAGTTCTTTAGCAAGATGTGAAATTCTTATCGAGTCTGATTTATAGATCACATGGAGTGCATCCAGTTGCGTGGACAGCAATCCGCTAGACTTGAATGCATTGTCATAAAGTAGTGTTACTGCCCTGGCTGCCTTCCGCAGTTCACCACATGTACACGAATCAGCTGACATTCCTTGTTCAAGTATTGTATTAATATTTTGTCCCTTCAATCCTAACTAGGTTGATATACACATATTATCAATAAAAGGTTTACTACGACTGATGGAATTATGAATCAATCAGTGCAGATACACTTATAAGCGTGCATATACACCTATTGTGGCTATGACTTTAACATCCGTTGCTGTAGACCGTCATGCATGGTCTACTCTTGGGATACTTAGCAGCACACTCTTAGTAGTGTTTTTCTCAGAAACCATGCTCCTGCCGGCCATCCCAGAGATCATGCAAGACTTTGGTATATCCTACGGAACGGCTGCGTGGATATTCAGCTCGTACTTGATTGTTGCCGCTGTTATGACCCCTATCGCCGGCAAAATGTCTGACCTTTACGGGAAAAAGAAGGTATTGCTCGTGCTACTGACGATATATGCAGCTGGGATAGCTGCTGGAGGGTTCGCAGACAACATATCATTTCTGTTAGCGAGCAGGATAATTCAAGGTGTGGGTTTGGCAGCAGTCCCGGCAGCCTTCAGCTTGCTCCGAGACACGTTTCCACCAGCCAAGCTTGCGATCGCCGTAGGAGTGTTTGGATCTGCGTACTCCGCCGGCTCGGTTGTAGGTCTCTTGGCAGGAGCCACAATCATCAATAGCTTTGGATGGCATTTCACTTTCTTCTCCATAATCCCATTTGCGGCCGCAGTAACAATCATGATAGCCAAATTCGTAAAAGAAAACGAAGTGCAATTACCGATTCCTGTCAAGACTCAAGAAAGCGCTGACGAAAAGCGGGCACCACCTTCCATAGACTTGAAGGGTGCGTTGGCGCTTTCAACAACAATAATTGCGTTTCTCATGGCACTGACACTTGTACAGACCGGCATAAACTCTGAAACTCTGCCACAGATTGGAGTTTCGTTTGTAGTTTCAGTAATCTCATTGGCTATCTTTGTCATCATAGAGAGAAGAATTGCATCACCATTAGTTGACCTAAGATTGCTAAAGGACAAGACTCTCTTGCCTTCGTACATCGTATTAATGGTCACCGGAATTACGATGTTCATGGCATACCCTGCTATAGTGCAGCTGGTAAGGAGCCCGATGCCGCTGGGATTCGGAGGGGATGCAGTGGACGCCGCAGATGTCCAGCTACCTTTCATGATCATGTTTTTAGTCTTTGCAAGCATCACCCCGCTTATAATAAATCGAATAGGAAAACTAAATCCGATCATCATCGGTGCCCTCATCAGCCTGATTGGATCGCTTGGACTACTGATGTTTCACTCTACAGAATTCGCAGTGTCTACTAATCTGGCGATTATTGCATCAGGCCTCTCGATGACAACTACTGCAACATGGAACATCGTCGTGTCGTCAGCGCCCAAATCATTCATCGGGATATCGGTAGGAGTAGGTGCTCTCTTGTTGTTCATAGGGATGGCGATCGGTCCTGCACTGGCTGGAGTATACATGGAGAGTCATGAGACGATCGTGGGAGTTCAAGGGTCGTATCCGTCCCTGGGCTCATATAATCTAGTGTACCTTACGTCAGCATTACTATCAGCTGTCTCGCTCGGGTCTGTGTTGATGCTCAAGAGAAGGGCAATGAAGAAGGAAATCGATGTGATTTGACGACTCGGATAACCGATGGGTGTGTAAATGAGAAGAAGGAGATTGATTTCGACAAAGGTTGGTCAAGATGATTAGAAACTTGAAACGACTTCCTACATCTTCTAGTACGTGGAAATGTTATAGATGTAACTTGATATTTCATGGAGAATCGATAACATCCTTACACAAAGAAATATCCCATCACTCAGCTATAAGGGTTGGAAATGGTGGTCAAACAATGGATTAGGTGAGGATTCTGAATCTGCATTAAAATAAATGATTTTAGATCTGCTTAATAAACTGGTATTATAAGATAGGTTAGTTCGGAATAACCAATTTTTAGATTTTATTATTCAAAGATAAGTGAAATGGTGATTAATTGAGATAGTAACTGTTAAGAACAAGACCTTATTTAAAACTCCAGATGAAAATAAGTAAACTTACCTACACTAGCCTTGTGTTAGCTATAACGCTATCCCTTAGCCTAGTGCAGGTTGTTGTTACTACGCCAATTGAAGCTCAGAAACAACAAGTTACACTTACTGCAATAGTAGCAGAACCAAAAGAAAGATGGGATATTTTGTTTAACGATGCATTACTGAAGTTAAGACAAAAACATCCCGATATGGACATTCAAATAGACTATAGAGTTTTGCCATATGACGCTACCAGGACACAAATCTTAACAGCAATGGTTGGTCGAACTCCTCTTGATTTGATATCTGTGGATCAAATATGGCTTGGAGAATTTGCTGAGGGAGGATTTCTAACGGATCTTACTGAACGTGCCAACACTTGGGGAAGAGAAAATGATTGGTATCAAACAAATTGGGAGGGAGGTAAGTATAACGACAAAATGTACGGTATCTGGGCTTGGACTGACATAAGAGCCATGTGGTACTGGAAAGATTTATTGAATCAAGCTGGTGTGGATCCCAATTCATTAAAGACATGGAATGGATATATTGCTGGGGCAAAGCCACTCAATGATGCATTAAATGGACAAGGAATACAAGGTATGCATTTAGTCGGAGCCGATCATTCTCCAGATATGTGGTACCCTTATCTCTGGATGCTTGGAGGGGAAATACTTGAACAGAAAAACGGACACCCGACAAACGGCACATACTGGTTTCCAGCATACAATAGTACACAAGGGGTAAAAGCGCTAGAGTTCATTAAACAAGAAATTGATGCTGGGATAAAGCCTCAGACTAATCATTTTTGGGGCCAAGAATTTGCTGACAAGAAGTTTGCTGTGATGTTGGAAGGATCTTGGCTACTAGGTACCTTTCCTCGCGAACAATGGTCAAATCTTACTCAAAGCGTTGGAATGTTGCCATTGTTTCCTGTACCGAATGAAAATAACAAGACTGCTACAATGATGGGAGGATGGATTCTCAGTGTACCTGAAACATCTACAAACAAGGACCTTTCATGGGAATTGCTTACAATAATGCTTGAACCAGAGGTATTGTCTCCTATGCTACAGAGAGAAGGGTACCTTCCAACTCAGAAGCCGATCGGTGAAGGGCCTTATGCAGCTCAGCTGAATACAACCATACCATACTACAATGAAATGATATCTATGATCCCCATAGGACACAGCAGACCCAATATACCAGAATATCCTCAGATAGCAGACAATATAAAACAAGCAATAGATGAGGTTTACTTCGGTGTTAAGGACCCTAAGCAGGCATTAGATGATGCCGCATTAAATTCTGCAAAGGTACTAGGATGGTAAAAAATCAAATATATTGAATATACAAAAATGTCAAGTATATTTGTCAGAGCAGAACCATATTTTTTTCTTGCTCCAGCTCTTGCGATACTACTTGTATTTCTGATATTTCCTCTTTTTTGGAATATATTCATTTCATTACATAACGTTTCTCTCATCACTATTCTAAATGAATGGGAATATATTGGTTGGACAAATTTTTTTGACTTGCTAAATGATCCTAATTTCTTTACATCCCTTAAAATCACGCTTATGTTTGTTGGAGGTTCAGTCGCTCTTCAATTTGGTATTGGTTTGTTAATGTCTGTGCTACTACATCAGCAAGTACGAGCTGCTGGAGTATTGCGTGCAATATTTATAATTCCTTGGGCTATTTCTGCCGTCATAGCCGCTTTTTCATTTAAGTTTATTTTCGATGATAATTTTGGAATATTAAATTATATGCTGAATCAAGTAGGATTACAGTCGGTAGGCTGGCTTTCAGATCCTAACATAGTAATATGGTCTTTAGTAATTGCAAATATCTGGTATGGCACTCCATTTACCATACTCTTTCTAACTGCTGGTCAGCTTTCACTAAATCCTACAATTTACGAAGCAGCAGTAATGGATGGAGCATCAAAGATTAGAAGCTTTATACACATTACACTCCCATTACTCAGACCCTTTATAGTGATTAATCTTATATTAATAACTATGTGGTCTGTAAACTTCTTTGACATACAACTTATAATGACAGGTGGAGGTCCTTTGTTTGCAAGTACAACCGCGTCGCTTTACATGTACAGGCAGGGATTTGAGTTTGGGCTTCTTTCAAAAGGGGCAGCCGCAGGAATAATCCTAATCGTAATCAATTTATCTGTAGCTCTCATTTATCTCAAATTGTTAAGGAGATAGAACAAAGAATTACAATGCATAGGGAGAAGACAATCAATCCTAATACAAACCCAAATGTATGGTTTTTTGCAGAACGAACTTTAATTTATGCTTTGATTGCTGTTTTTCTTTTCATTACATTGTCGCCTCTTGTATGGGTATTATCTACGTCGTTAAAACCAAATACAGAAGCCATAAGCTTCCCTCCTAAGATTATACCTGACGAACCCACGATTGACAATTACTTCTTTGTACTAACCGATCCCACGCTTGCACGCAGTATGATCAATAGCTTTATTGTTAGCATAGGTAGTACTGCTCTAAGTGTTGCTGTGAGCGCCTTAGGAGGATATGCGTTTGCACGATATGATTTCAGGGGGAAAAATATCATCATGAGCATAATATTAGGTCTCTTCATGATACCTGTTGTAATAAACATTATACCATTATACACAATGTTGGCAAATTTTGGTTTGCTCAATTCTATATTGGCACTCATGTTGACATTCCAAATTCTCATCATACCTCTAAACATATTACTCATGAAAAATTACTTTGAAACGATCCCTAAAGAGCTTGAAGAGGCTGCGCTAATTGATGGTTGTTCAAGACTAGGAGTATTAAGGCGTGTAACCATACCATTATCCATGCCTGGTTTTGCGATTGCTACAGTTTTATCTTTTAGGTTTTCATGGAATGAATTTATACTCCCCGTAGTTTTAGCTAATAGATCCGATTCAATGGTTTTTCAAGTTGCATTATATCAGTTTATTTCCCTATATAGAATAGATTGGGGTTATCTTAGTGCCGGTATTACTCTTTCTCTTATCCCGGTCTTGGTTTTGATGTTAACCTTCCAAAAACAGATGATTAAGGGACTGACACTAGGTGCAATAAGAGAATGATGGTAAACTGCTTTTTGTTATCTTTTTTTAGTTATAATATCACGATCGTTAGAACCTCTTATTTTATCATCACAAATTGTTCCGGTTATGGTATTACCATCTTTTTAATTTCAGGCTCCTCTGGTTCGATAGTATTACTGACAATTCCAGCTGTCGGAGATGTAGAGTCCGGAAGATGTAGGAGAGGATGAACTCGAAGATTGCTCAACAACACAAGGTTAATTTTAGGTCGGTTCTCCCATTCAATAGTTATAGCACCCGTACTATATTTCATGAACTAAAGATTCGGGTTGTCCTAAATAACCTCTTTATTTTTTTCGAAACCAAAGTAACACGAATGGCATTGTTCTTTTCCGTAAATTACTCCTTCCTTTCCACAACTGCTACACACTTTATCAAAATCTATAGTCGAGTCTAAAGATTTTGCTTTCTGTAGACATTTACCACAAATTGGTGCCTCCAAGCTATAACTTGACAAAAAGCCAGAACCACATTGAGTACATCTCAAGCTATACATTTTTGGTTTGCGGCGTCTGAAAATAGTGATCATCAATATCCCACCTTTTTCATCTTAGAACCGCAGCTTGGACATGAAAGGTCTTTGTGTTGTGTTCCGCAGCCCATACAATAATACTTCAACGACGGACTCTCTCCAAATATTCGTGATGGAGATGAGGAGGATGGGGAGGACGGCATTGAACCAAACAGCCTTACTCCTTTTCCTCTTTTTTGGCTTTTTCCCATCTGTTTCACATATCTTCTTCGCATATAGAGATTAAGTGAAATGAACACTCCTATTATAACAACTAACGATATTGGAAATGGTAACAATAGAGAGATCGCAATACCGATGCTTAATGATATTCCTAGCCATATCATTAGACTGAGTAAAAATAAAGTGTTATTGTAATTTGGATTCATATACCTCTATTACTACTAATATCGATCTTTGCATAATTAAAGTTAGTAGTAAGAGATAACTAACTTGGTAATATTCGCCTTACTGTGCATCAGGCTCTCAATTTTTGGTTATCTCCTCATTTACAAAATTGCTCCGAGCAGCTCTCTTCTAGGTCTAATCTAATTTTAGCATAAGATCAGAATAAGTGATTGTTACAAACTAGTAATGGAGGATCAATGGAAAGCAAAACCACTTTGTATTGTCATTGCAGCTGCAGTCGGGCATGTTTTTGTCTGAATCTGAATAGCAAGACTTATCACACACTCCTATCCCCTATTACTATAATAGAATAACATGTTACAGTATATCAATTATGGTGACAGGTAGATAGCAAAGACTAACAAACCAATATTATTTGATAGATAAGATGTTACTCAGGTCAGATGTGAGCGTAATCTTATAAGGTCATATGACTATAATATAGTATCAAATGTCTGATGTATTACACGAATTAAAAACTGCGTTTCAAGGATTGCAGACGCTATATCAGACCTATTTGCCAAAAGTGGACCCATTACTTATTCATGACTTATTGGTACGCCAACAAGAAGATCCCAAAGTCGCTCCTATTTATATGGTTGAAGTATTTACAAAACCCGGAACAAATTCTCAAGCATTAAGGGAACGTATTTGGAATGCAACTGGTATGATGCCTGCCATATATGACAACGGTACTCACTACGTTACCAATCATAGGCTGACACTGGAAATGCTCAAGACGATATCTGATGCTGAGGAAGTAGTAGAGGTATCTGGTGATTACACTGGCAGTATAACAGGCTTAGGAATCAACAAAACTCCAAGAACAAAAAATGGTGATAGAACAAGAGGGGTACAAGAAGAAGAGAACACGCAGCTACAAGCCCTTAATCTTTGCAGTGGTAGGTGTTGTTGCTGCAATTTCAATAGCTGGGTTTATTATAAGTGGAGGTAACCCTCCTAACGTAAATCAGAGTACCACTACTTCAACGACATCACCTCTTGGACCAACTGGAGCATTACACGGATATGTTGGTGGACCCGCAGGACTACCTGCTATAGGCGCCTCTGTAATAGCAGCGAATCAAGAAACAGGATTTACCGAAAATGCAATCATCTCCGTTAACGGTCAATACTTTCTTAGTAATTTACCTGCAGGACAATACATAGTAATGGCGGCATACCCTGATGGAACAAATAAAGTAGTCAATGAATTTCAGGTGGAAAGTGGATCTAACCATGAACTAAATTTTAGCTACTGAGCAGAATATCAGAGTTTCACTAATTATTATTTCCAATTGTTTATTTTCTTAAGTGCTTCAATATAGAGAAGATTAACTCAAATTAATACCCCCTATTTTATGAGATAATCCACTCGACAACCAGTTGGCATAGGAGTAGGTAAGTGGTATTATATTCCCTCAATTCTAATAGATAGACATATCCATCCACAGATACTTCTTGCCTGGCCGGGGTCAGGGTTTTATCTACTAATTCATACCTTAAAAGACGATTGCCCAAAGGCTCACCACCATCTTCTCCTTTAGCTTCAGTGTAGTACAGGAATACATACGTTGAAGCAGAGTTTTGGCTTGACTTCTCACTATCCTCTTCTATAGCCATTCCAAGAAGGCCCCTTTCTTCCTGGTGTCCATATTTTCCGCGATCATTAGCTACATTCACATCCAATAACGGTTCTTCTGACATTATTCCATTAACAATTCTCTGAACTGTTCCCTTGTCT
>JBPCNB010000060.1:0-7553 GCA_051001675.1 Nitrososphaeraceae archaeon
CCTGTAATATCTGGAAATGGTTGTGACCTCGTCGATCTAAATAACCCTGCATTCTTGACAACTGCGCTCGTTACCTCACGGATTATTTCTTTCTTTTCGATGTCCCTGTATATTCCTTCGGTATTTACAGTAAAAATAACCTTCGACGGGTTCAATATTTTGGCGATCATAGTCATTATGACATCTCCCGAAAGAATCGAAAATTTACCGTCGTTTATATGAATAACATCACCATACGTCACCGGTATAAGGCCTGTCTTCGCCATAGCATATAGTTGTTTAAGTTTCATTTTAACAGGCATCTTACCATTGGTAAAGGCTAACGCAGAAACAGAATAAGGATTCAAACCGTTTTTTATCATGGAATTGACTATGATTTGATTTAGGTGTATCATTGATTCATGCACAATAGATATCCCGTGAGAGTCGTACTTATCAGGTCTCGTATGCATATTGTATTTGACAGACCAGTAGTGACCGAACGAACCTCCTCCATGCACCAATATTATGGGGATTCCTTTTAGCAAACTAATGGCCTTCATAGTTTCCTCGATTGCAGTGTAATTTGCAGACAGAGGTCTATCTTTGAAAGTCACGACCGATCCTCCCATTTTTATTAATGCTAAATTACTTCTCATAGGATATGTTCAAATGCATTAATTACAATTGAATTTTAAAGTTTAGTATGTTAAGAGTCCACTAGATCCAATCCTTGTATAGATACATTGATGAGAGTATTTCTTACTGATTTCAGACATGATGCTAGTCTCATATTCATTGGGTATCAACACAACTATACTTCCGCCGCCGCCAGCACCAGTAACCTTTGCTCCGAAGGCTCCCTTGTCTAAGCAAAATCCAACGAGGTCGTTAATAATTTCGTTCGATACTCCTAATTCGTTTAGAAGAGTGTGGTTTTCATTCATCAATTGTCCTAGTTTAATCTGATCTCCCACATCTATTGCCAAGACTGCCTGCTCACAGATACGAGTAGCACGGTTTGCGAGATCATTATATAACGACAAGTTTTCTTGTCTGTAGTTCTTTACCAAAGATACGAGTGTCTTGGTGGAATGCTTGATGCCTGTATTTACTACTATCAAGGATAAGGCTTTTTTTGGTCTAATTTTCTTATTCAGTATATTCTTAACAAAATAAATGAGACCTCCGAATGAAGAAACATAACAATCTGCTCCAGAAGAGTTTTCATGAATAATCCTCTCGGCACGGAGTGCCATTGAATAAACCCAGTCTTTGTCTGGCCGAAGAAAAAGAGATCCAACAGCCGCCACGGTTGCAACGCACGATGCTGCTGATGAACCAAGCCCTGCTCCCAAGGGGATATCTGAGCTGAGCTGAATCTCAACTCCTATACTTTTCGCAGCGCCGATTAAGTGATCTTTAAGGACTTTATATGTAGCTGTATAGAGTGGATAAAGGATACGTTCTGCTTCTGTAAAATGTGGCCCACTCTCTGTTAACTTGTCGCTGGGATAAGAAGCAAAATATCCAATATCGGAGTTGATCTTAATTTTTGTCGATGCAATAGGTCTGGCTGAGACGTTGATACGCTTGTCAATTGACCCCAGGATGGCTGGTCCACCGTACACAACAAAGTGTTCCCCAAACAAAATAACCTTCGCGGGAGCAGAGGCGCGAGCAAAATTCCTGCAAATCATAAAAAAACAATTGAGGCGTATCCGACTACGGAGCTTATATCTCCTGTGATATCACCACTTGTTGCATATTTGAGTAATTCGGCTTTACTTGCCCCAAGCTCTTTTACGGCAATCATTATCGATGCAATCGCACCATAACCACATGCCGATATATCGAGCCTTTCTAATACTGCGTAGAACGACGACACATCCAAAGACAATATCGTATCAATGAGCTCTATGTCTTTCCTATGCGCTTCTTCATTTGGCTCGTAATGCGTAAAGTCCGAAGAAGCAATTAGCAAGGCGTTAGTGCTAGCGCTTGTTATCGCCTGAGCTATTGTTCTTCCCACATCTTTAGCGGTTTCGATATCTTGCAAATTCATTATTATCGGGACGATTCTAAAAGTGTCATGTTTTCGAATACATTGAAGAAATGGAAGCTGAACTTCCAGACAATGGTCTCTGATGTGGGAGAAATCATCCATATCTATCACAGTGTTCTTAGAAATTATGTCGGCAAAATCAGTATTAACTTCTACGTCTCCTAATGGTGTTTTCCACAAGGACTGTCGCATCGTAGCAACTCCACTACCAATGCCGTAATGATTGGGACCTGTCATAATGACAGTTTCGTAATTCATATTTGAAACTTGATAATATCCATTTGCTGCCACACTACCGGAATAAGCGTATCCCGCGTGGGGAGAGATTATTCCATATATTTTCTTGCGATCGAGGGACGGCGGCATTTTCCCAGGACCAAAGTTCATATTGAGAAAAGATTGTTCGATTGACTTCTGCAATTCAAAAGGGTTACTGGGATAAAATATACCAGACACTGCTGGGGGCCTTGACTTTAATTCTTTATTCACAAGGCCTCTTCTACTAATTTGGTTTCGAAATCGTCTATTGGTATTTTCATCTCACTGTCAGACCTAATTGTTCCATGCTTTTTCAAAACTTCTCTGGCTAATAGCCAGTAGACAGTGGCAAGAGCCTTTCGTCCTCTGTTGTTTGCTGGAATAATCAGATCGACTCTTGAAGTCACATTATCACTGTTTGAAATAGCAAGCACGGTAACGCCTGCCCTAGTGGCTTCCATTACTGCCTGCTGATCAGCCTGGGGATCCGTAACAATAACCATTTCCGGCTCCATATAATTTGGCAAAGACGGATTCGTAAAAGTACCAGGCATGAAGCGTCCATATATCCCTGTAGCACCCGTAACTTGACAAAATTTCTGAACAGGCATTTTGCCATACTCCCTGGCTGAAGTAACTGCAACCTTTGAAATATTTGCTCTTCCGATGAATTTGGCCGCAATGTCTATTCTTGCTAGTGTCTTGCTAATGTCAAGAATATACAATCCTTCAGGATTTGCACGTACTATGAACGGGACCATGTATTTGGTCCTAACTGGAGTACCAACCCGAATGCCCGTAGAAAGGATCATTTTTTCAAGGTTGTCTGTATCAGATTCGTATCCTGCATCTTCCTCTGCTGTGGGCTCGAGCTGCGAGCCATCATTTTCCTGGGGATTGACTGGAACTTCTTGGGGCTGTTTAGAAATATCGTCGGAAATGAGTTTATCTTGTTGCGATACTTCTTCTTTAGAATGATTATTTTCTGCCTCTTGTCCTTTCTCGAAAGTCATGCTAGGAGGACAGATCTGCCATCCCATCTATTAAATCATACTCTGCAAGACGAAGGAGCTCATTTAATTTTGAAATACGTTCTCCTCCGACTATCCCAGATTTTATCATCCTGGATTGAGTGGCAATGGCGATATGAGAAGTATGCGAGTCCACAGATTCTCCAGATCTATGTGAGGTTATGAGTTTCAAATTGTTCCTGTCACATTCTTGTGCGAAAAGAATGGCATCATAGAGCGCTCCGGCTTGGTTGACTTTCAATATAGCACCACTACATGCACCATATTTGGAAGCTTCAATGACACGCTCCTTATTTGTAACCAACATATCATCACCTGTAACAATACATTTTTCATTCTTTTTTGTTATTTCGGTCATACTTTGAAAGTCTTCCTCATGAACTGGATCCTCTACATAAATTAGATTATATTTCTGTATTAATGAATTGACATATTCGATTTGTTCTTCTGTATCGCGAGACAAATGTTGCCTTTTATATTCATAACATAATTTGTCGCTATTCCAAAGTGAAGAACTTGCAAAATCTATCCCCAGTCCTACCTCGCGTCCTACTGTGAAACCTGAATTCTTTATGGATTGTTCAGCAAGCTCCACGGCCTTGTCATTGTTTGTTCTGGGGGCCCACGCACCCTCGTCCCCCCTGCCATATGTAAAGCTGCTATCAACATTTTCAAGGACTTTGCGAAGTTCGCTATGTACCTTGAAATTCATCTGCAAAGCTTGCATGATATCTCCTGCTCCTATCGGGCATACAAGGATTTCCTGTATATCCGGAGTGCCGGGTCCCGCATGAGCGCCTCCACCCAAAATATTTCCCAACGGAAATGGATTTTTATAAGGTTTGTCTTTACGGAGGACCTTGGCTAGAGGAACGTCCAATGCCTTGGAGGCAGAATCGACTGCCGCGATACTTAACGCATATGCTATCGAACCGCCTATGATTGTATAGGACGGAGTCTGGTCGATTGACTTTAAAATCTCAAAAATTGCCTTTGGATCCGATGCCTCGGCACCAATAAATTTATGTGCGTGCGACCTAAATGTTTGTATTGCCTTCTTAGGGTCGTTTTGAGGAAAGCTTTGTGCTTCATGCTTCCCTACACTGGCACCTGACGGCGCACACGCTCTACCAATATATCTACTGTCTGAAATAACGTCGACTTCTACAGTTTGATTTCCTCTACTATTGAAAACAATTCTGCCTTTGAGGTTGCTGATTAACGGCATTTAGCTAAATTTAATTTTCAGTTAGTTAAATTGTATTATTCGACTTCAGATTGTATTTCAGACATTCTCCTTCTTAAGGCTTCATAATAAGGAATCACTTGATATATAGTTTCGACGGTTGATATTAGCATCCGTCTGCAACAGTACCTCTTAATATTTAAAGAATCCATAACCACTGCCGGATCTTCGCCAGCTTTTACCCTATTAGTATATTCTCCGTATTTATGTGCAACTAGATTTCCGCAAGTAAAACACCGCACAGGAACTAACATGATATATACCTGACCATTCATGAGTTCTATAAAAACTATTGGCCTAACCGGCCATATACAACGCTTAGATGAAATGCATTATACAAGTGAGCCACCAAGATAAAGTAGGATATCGTATTTCGTTACACAAGTTAGAAGTAAATATTCAAATTGGTGGCATGAATGGTTTTTAGGAGAAGCGGGAGTCGCCCAGCTTGGCCAAAGGCGTAAGACTGAGGCTCTTATCCCTTAGGGGTTCGTGGGTTCAAATCCCATCTCCCGCACCATTCTTATCATTATGGCTACCAATTCTAAATAGACTTTTCAACATTCGGTAGAAGGAAGGCATAGTCAGAAGAAATTGTACGCGTATTTGTCAATTTTTTAGTCTATTAACTCTAGCGACTTTAATATTGGGCGATTATCCTAGATCTTGCTCTTGGAACCTCACATCAAACAGCTAGAAAAAAAACAGAAATTATACAATCTGCTAAAGGCTCAATTTCATGCAGAACGCGAAGAGCTCTTGCGCTACATAGATCTCCTCGGTAATGTCCAAAATTCCATAATAAGAAGCTACTTTCGTGCACTCCTTAGCGATGGACTCAAACACATTGAATACATTTCGCAGATGATGTCTGACATCGAAGGCGCAAGTCAAAGTTCAGGTTTAACAACTGAAGGTATCAAAAAATCTATATCTGAAGAAAAGGAATCAAGAGAACTCCTTCACGAATGTCTTGAAATGACTGATCAGCCTGAAACAAAATCTATCATAACGAGCATAATTGTAGACGAGGATCACCATATCAAAATCCTTGAGCATATGGACCAACTGGTTCAGTCTTATTCAAAATAAGATGAACCGCAACAAGCAGCTAGGTAAAAGTGGTCTCAGAATATTTTAGGAATAAATATAGTAGCAATAGAGTCCACTCGCATAACTACGATAAGCAGTTTAGTCAATGCATTGCTTCTGGGTTTGACTCATATTAGGATTAATTTCATATCCACGAGAGCATAATTTATGCCAGGCGTCATTTTACGTGCTATTGTTCAAAAATTGGCAGCCGGAACTCTCCAATGCCATCGTATGATATCAAGCGATGGTATTACAACAAGGAATTTCACAATCGACAAGTTGCAAGGAATTTTTGGAGGTGCGTCGATTGATGCAGACCTAAGCAAGCGGATTATTCCCTGTCTTGGTAACACAATTGGAATTGCAAAAAATTTAGATGAATATCAACTAAAGATCTGCTTTAATATCTCTTCCTTCTCAGATGCAGATCCTGTTAAACTGCACCTACAGAAATTCAGAATAGGAATAATTGCGTCCTTTGCAGTTTTAACTCTGAAGTTAATGTTAGCCGACCCTGATAATGGACTACGTAATTGGAATTATTTTGCTACAAGACTTCTGCGCAAAGCATCCGAATTTGTCAGCGATTTAGATACAAACATAAAATCAACCAGCAGCGACCACGACAGCTATTTAGAAGAGACGTTCAAATTTTTCGAAGTTCCATTAGCAGATATCCAAATAGCAATGGCAAACGTATATTATCAATCTTGACTAGAGATTGCTCTAGTAATCATCCTTTCTCTATTAAGATCGTAGGGCGCCCATCTCCACAAATTCTTAGACAAATTCATTGAAAGCTTGCATTACTTCCTGACTATGCCCTAAAGGCTTTACCTTTTTAAAGACTTTAATTACCATTCCTTCTCGATCGACTAAGAAGGTTGTTCTGTTTACCCCCATGTACTTCTTGCCCATAAAGTGTTTAGGACCGTAAACTGCATACTTTTTTGATATAATAAATTCTGTGTCTGGAACAAGAAAATAAGGAATATTCATCTTTTCCTTAAATCGCAGATGTGACTCCTTGTCGTCTGGGCTTACTCCTATGATGTCGATATTTTCTGCCTTGAACATTCCAAAATCGCCGGCGAATTCTGCTGCTTCTGTTGTACAGCCAGGAGTAAAATCCTTGGGATAGAAATAGATTACAACCCTTCGGCCACGAAGGTCAGACAGTTTGATCATATTGCCGTCACAATCAGTAAATGTAAAATCAGGAGCAAATACTCCCTCACGGATTGTTGATTCATTCAAACTTGATCTCAGGCCTTACTCGCGCAGGATCTCTACAAAAAGCTTACGAATCAAATAAAAGTTCTTATACCATATAGCTGTCTCCACTAATCTTTAAACATAGGATAACGATTAATAATCTCTTTTTATTAATTTCACGCCATCAGCCGGTGTAGAACATGACCCAACTCCTCCACAATACGATTATGGCTTCTTCAAAATCAGTGATGTGGCCATGTTCATATGCTCATATCCGATAAAATGGTTGTAATTTATCAGGATATGTTTAGGCCAATAAGTATTACCGTAAGCCTTCCCATAACTTGTTGCCTTTATCAAACCCTGCGGAGATGATGGCTATACCATAACGTCATACGGTACTTCAAATTAGAAAGATCGCGGGCAACCTCGTACTCGAAGTCCTGAAGGCCATATTTTCCGTACTTTTCCTGCAAGCGTTTCATTATCGGTATTGTTTTAAACAGAAAATACAGGTGTAGGTCCAGCAGTCGAATAGAATGATTTATCCCTTGAGCCCCTTAATTACTAGATGTGTTATGTGAGATGGTATGTTCATCCAAGAGTGGGTTCCGTCAAAATCCGACGCTGGCACAGCAGGAACGACTTCCATATTCTTCGAAGG
>JBPCNB010000061.1:0-4337 GCA_051001675.1 Nitrososphaeraceae archaeon
GACGTATTCAGCCTCATTCTCACTATTTTCTTTAATCCTTAGATTTACATAGACAATCTTCATAAAGTTAGGATATTTCTTGCGAGCGTGCCATTCTTGAGTCATTATGGCATCTATTGTTAAAGGTTTTCCCTTTATTTGACCAGATAATAATTTGATGATAGGATAAGCAAAAATGATAAACGCGTTGATAGCGCCTTGGATGGGTCCCGGCATAATAATTACTGGCTTACCTTTACGTATGGCAACTCCGGTTACTCTTCCGCGATCTAACTTAACGCCATGAAAGAATATTTTTGGTCTACCCATCGAGTTAATGGCAGCATCCACTAAATCATACTCGCCCACGGATGACCCTCCTAATGTTAAAATTAAATCCATGGATTGTGATATGGCGTTTTCTATCTTGTCTCGTATCTTTGTAGCATCATCCGGAATTATGCCCATTCTAAAAGATAAGCCTCCCATTTCTTCGACCAATTTTGAAATTATATTACTATGGGTATCGAGAACCTTTCCTGATTTTACATCTTTTGGGTTATTTGTAAGTTCACTGCCAGTAGATATTATGGCTACTTTGGGCCTTTTAAAGACCTTGACTTTACTGATGTATAACGAATTCAATAGGGCTATATCCTGAGGCCTCAAAATCCTGCCACTTTTCATCACTTCATGACCCTTCTTTAGGTCACGGCCTTTAGGAAATACAAAAGATCCTTCTGGAAGGGCTGTCGTAACACGTACCTCATTTTTTTTATCCCCCGACTGCGTTTCTTCAAGTGGCACGACAGTATTTGCTCCCTTGGGTAAGTATCCACCAGTCACGATCCGAATTGCCTCTTGTTTTTGCAGAGCATTGCGAAGAGAACCCTTTCTTTTAGGTCTGATTTGATCTTTCCTAAGATTCAGAATGGCAGGACGTTGCTTTGACGCATGAATTATATCCACAGCTTTTACGGCATAACCATCCATACGAGAACTATCGATTGCAGGAATATCTATTGTAGAGATGATATTTTCAGCCAAAACTCGTTTGTAAGAATCCCGGACATGAATTGCCTCATAAGACAGCTTCCGATTATGTATAATAAAATGTTCGAGGATATTACTCACTTTTTTCACAGGAATATAGGATCTGTTTGAGTTTAATTTCATTAATATGATAATATAAATACAATTACCCTATAAATCAAGAGAATTTATTTTTCCTCGTGATAAAGTAATACAATCTCTGCTTACTGAGTTAGTACGATGCACCTTGCATTTTTGGTTATCATGTTCCACTATTATGTTATTCCATGTTATTCCACTAATATCCGATAATTTTCTACTTTTCAATTCTTCAATAATAGTTCTTGTTTTGCCTGTACGTGTCTCTTCTTAATGACAACTTCTTCGACATAAGACTCTTTTTTAACTTTCATTTCTTCTTTTCTTAATGGAATCCGTATTTCCAATCTGGATATGACTGGAGGTTTTAAATTATGTGCGGAATATGTCCTTTTACTGGCTGGCCTTCTTTCAACTATTAGTTCTTCATAAGTTACAGGCACCTCAACTGTCTCTGTTTCAATTATTGGTTCTTTGATTAAATTGGCTTCCCTGTACATAACCTCATTTTTTGAGACATTTAATCTTTCTTCTACTAATAGAACAGGGGTTAATTCGGATTCAGATTCCTCTTCCTTGTCCTTAAATATTCTTCATCTGGAGATGGCAAATCTTCCAAATATTTTGCCTTTTAGTACCTCTTCGGATAAATTATCACCATCATAGATTCCATTTCATTTTGTGGGATGTAAAATTTTCTTTGATTAGCAACCCTTTCTGTACTAGAATATATGTATCTCCATCTGCGTTATATGGGATCTAATACTTGTATTGATTCGAGCAGCTTCTATATTATTAATATGTATTTAGACTTTAATCTGCAGTTTGCCAAACCCCTCCGTTTTGCGATGTTGTCAATTCCTCTTTAACTTCATTGGGACGACACGTACTATGAAAAAGTAGGTATTAGATAGTTGAATAACAATATGAAGACGAGGGTTACTTACTCACTTTTTATGTAATCGTAACAGCCGCATCGTCTTCTCTTTTACTTCCTTCTTCCTCAGTTGCGCCGTCTACAGTCACTCTTTCACTTCTTAGAGGCTCATTAATCTTCTTTATCTCTGTAAATGACTTCTTCTTGACTACAATTTCTTCCTTTACATAATGGTGTTTTATGACCTCTAGTACCTCGACTCTAAGGAAAAGAGTAATAACCTTCTCCTGTGTTGGGATACCCAATTTAATTGATGGTTCAGCTGTATGAGGTCCTTCTTTTTTATTGACTTGTCGTTCGCTCTCGCCAATTATTGGTCTTGTTTCAATATATATTTCATCATGTGTAAGCGGAACTTCGACGGCTTTTATTTCTGTGATAGATTCTTTTATTATTCTTGCTTCCTGTGAAGATACTTTTTTTGTTAAGTCTAATCGTTCAGCCATTACTGGAACAATAATTAGGTCGTCTGTAATTGAGGCATCTTCTCCCATGGATTGTGATTGAGAAAATACAGGCGGTGATTTTCTTAAGAACTTATTTTTCGCTTCTTCTGCGGTTATGTTGAATATCAGAGTTGCGCCATTATAACCAACTGCAAGATCACGCGGGATGTATAATTTTTCTTTATTTATTACTCCTTTTTCTACTAAAACGTAATCCTGGGTAACTTCTTGTACCTCACCCAGGTCTTCATTGTTAATTCCTTTTGCTTCTTTTTTTATGACTTTATTCCATTCAATATGACCACTGTAAGAACTTCCTTCTAACATAGGATGCTAAGTATGTATGTCATACCAAATTTAATAGTTGGCAAATTTACTGTTGGATTAATGCTCATTTTAGAAGACGAAGTAATCCTAAGATTACGTAATCATCCGTATAACCCAATCTCCATTGGAGGAAGTAATTGGGATCAAATAGCGTGAGGCGCGAATTGCCGTTGCAAATAATGCGATAATACAGGATACCTTTTCTTACATTCTGCCTAACTCATGGCTCAGTCAAATTTAGCTGTAGAAGGAATGACAATAACGATAGCGTAACCAAAACCGTCCATGGTACTATCCTGCGAGCAAGACGATCACATCAGTATGAATCTAGCTAGTTGGTTCTTTTAATGAATTTCTTAAAGACTGTTTCCTATGAAGATAATCTTCAGATAAGGACTTGATTATTATTGCTCCCAGCAATCCATACAACATGTTGAAGGGAAGGGCTCCAAATATTATCCTGTTTGACATTTCTAATAGTTTGCTATTGTCGATAGATGCAACTGGACCTGTAGGTACCTGCTGTTCTATAGTCTGATTTTCAAGAGAACTAATCAATGGAAGAACCATCCAATAGGTTATAGGAAGGAACATTATAGACCATAATCCTAATCCGAAGAGTAACCCGAAGACAGGAGCATATTGATATAAAGTTTTAATTGAACTTTTTTTGTAGTCAATAAAAGGTAAGGCCATAAGAACCCCAATTATACTTCCGCGAATAAGGTGTGACAACAGTCCTAACACTATCATGTTAACTGAATAAAGTTGTGAGTTGGTAATGGCTGCAATGATTACCATGTAAAAAGTACCTACTGGTACAGCTGTTACTTTCTCTACCATTAGAATAAGACCACTTAAAGCCAGTGACGATACTAATCCGGCGATAAGTCCAAAAGATATTATCGTAACTCGAGGCCTTAATTCTTGTAATAGGTTATGTGACGCGTCGATGTTATTATCATCACTGTCAAGTCCCTTGTTTTTCGTAAACCGTGTTCTCGTCCATATATTCTCCAATAATATAATAGACGTGAATGTGTTATTTTTACTTTGTTAGAGCATACGGAGACACATTTGCACCCATAATGATAAAAAGTTACAAAGTTTATATAAACTCATTCTCTTACTTGAAATAGTTACATGTCAGAATGTCGTTCCTAGTTAGGAGCTTTTCTTCTTGTTCTTCGATGTCTAGGCTATGGATTATTTCTCGGTAATTCCGTAAGCGATCGTCACTATTACATGTGTAGGCGGTACTGGGGACAGGAATCGAGGCGAAAAAATGATACCAAACCTCTTGGAATTAGTGACAAAAATTGAAGTCCCAATGCTAAGGGCCCCGAATCCCTACATAAAATACTATGAACCATCTGGCTCATTTCTGTCAAAGTGTCATTGGACAATACTATTTGCCAAGTGGGCAATATAAGATATCAAATACGTAATCAGAAAGCAAGCCTTGTCATGATAGATAACAAATGGGTTGTACATAACAGAAATTGTTACATACCGGA
>JBPCNB010000062.1:0-1114 GCA_051001675.1 Nitrososphaeraceae archaeon
CCTCTTTTTTTCTAATCCTTCTTATGGAAGGATGATCCCTACTGTGACTTTCCCCATGAAGCAATTTGGGCGATGAGTAAATTTTGCCTGAAGCCACAATAGACCCAAGTATACCCAATAAAGCACCAGGTATCATAGTAAGAGCAAGTATTGATACAAAGCTATTCTTGAAGTCAGAGGTCAAATTGTTTATTGCCTCAATACCTTCCATTCCAACATAATTCATACCGAGGGGAATACTGAACACCCATGTGATCATGGGATAACTAAACATATAGAATACACTGCCAACTATCGCACAAGCTATTATTTCGGATTTTTTTATACTTACATTTGCCTTCATAGGCAGGAATTTTAACGCCAAATCCGCTATCAGTGCGGGAAAGATAGCTATAATCAGATACCAAGGCAGAAATGATATCATGGATGGGACGGTAGGGATTACATTAGCGAAGCTATTGAGGCCGACTATCAATACAGCAACAGAGGTTGCAGCACCTGGCCATCCAATGGCCTTAGATGCAGTCAATAATACTATGGAGCTAAGAAATGGTAAAGAAATAGTTGCTATTAATGCCGCAACAGTAGGATTTGGATTAAATTGAAAGTTTTCTCCATTTGAAAATGGAAGAGAAAACATATACACATACCATATCATCGTGAACCATAATGCTGCAAATGCTGGTATCATTGCAAGCCTAACGATTTTCTCCTTAGAAGGAGTTAAGCCTGCATGTAGTATTCTTGCTAGTCCTAGAACTACTGCTATTGAGTTTATTAGCATACCTGTAATTAACGCTAGATGTGGAGGACTGAGTAAACCATCAACTCCAAAGGCTTCGTGCCATAGAAAGTCTGACGGCCCAGCTGCTAACGAAACCATCGATCCTATTATAAGAAGCTTAAATGCTGTAGCAAATGATTTTCTTCTAATTTCTTTATTCCTAATTAGTACGAATCCACCTAGTCCTGAAGCTAATGTTAGCAAACCAATTCCTGTGTAAAGTACCGCATGAGAGGGAGTAAAAAATGTCTCAGGCTCACTCATGAGGTGTGAAGTAACGTCCCAACTAGTGCCTCCTATCTGAAGAAACGCTCCAGCGGTTGCAATGGT
>JBPCNB010000063.1:0-6586 GCA_051001675.1 Nitrososphaeraceae archaeon
TAATAAACAATGAGAAAAAGATTGCAAGAAATAGATACTTTGTCACTTACCTTATTGATGGATAATGTTACTGACAGATTACTTCCCAATCCCTATCCTTTTGTTAAAAGAGCTCCTATGATCGCAAATCAGAAGGTTCTACCTTCTCCTGTAGCGGAGCACGGATTTTCAGTCCTTCTTGAAGTTGCTGATACAAAAAAAGAAAGTTCAGATAGCGAAAACAAAATAAAGAACGATAAAAGTAGCAAGAAAAATGAAAAATACAAATACTTATTTGATACTGGAGTAAGTGAGAACGGAGTAGTTTACAATGCCGATGTATTTGGAATTGATCTGAAGGACATAGAGGCCATCATACTTAGTCATGGACATTTTGATCATGTTACTGGGCTTAGCAATGTGCTTAAGCACATATCAAAAAAGCCTACAAAAGTAATATGTCATCCTGATGCATTTCTAAGAAGGTGGATTGTATTCCCTGATGGCAATAAAGCCGCTCTGCCATCCTTAGACGAAGAATCATTAGTAAGTCAGGGAGCATTATTTAAGAAAATCACAAAACCAAACTTTCTGCCAGAGAACAAGAATAATAATCATAACGATGATAACGGCTGCACTACTACAGCCAATAGTTCCTCGGCATCATTACTAATCACTGGACAAATACCAAGGGAAACAAAATTTGAGAAAGGATTTCCTATTCAATACAAAGAGGACCCTGCCAACAATAACAATCTTGTTCCAGACCCTATGGTTAACGACGATCAAGCCATTATAGCCAATATTAAACAAAAGGGACTAGTCATAATCACTGGATGTGGTCATGCAGGAATAGTTAATACTATTCGGTATGCTATCTCATTAACAGGAATAAACACAATTCATGCAGTAATAGGAGGATTCCATTTAACCGGCGGAATGTATGAAGATATAATAGAACAAACAATTAGTGAACTGCAAAATGCAGGTCCACAATATCTTGTACCGTGCCATTGCACAGGCTGGAAAGCAACTAATAGAATCATTGAAATTATGCCTGAAAAATTTATACAAGCAAGTGTCGGCACCAGTTTTGAATTTAGTAGTTAATAGCCCTATCAAACCTGGTGGAGCGGTCAAGAAATTGAATCGGAGAAATTGAATCGGAGCCTACAAATCCAAAACTAACAAGAGCTCCAGGTTCCTTATTCTCACTACCAATCAATACAAAAGATATTTTCGAGTAGTATTTGAAATGAAGTAAAAAATTGGAACAAGTAACGGAATATGAACTATTGATATTGTTCAGATAACTCAGAAAAATTAGACTATCGCATACATTAATACTCTTTGGTTCTATATTGAACACACTCTCTCTATTAGGACTAGATATAGTTCACGATTACCTTGATCATTGCTGGAATGAATCACTAAAGGAGGGAAAATGGATACCTTCCGCTCCAACAGCTTCACAGTTATATTGTAAGTACTATGCCCAGACCTTATGATAGGCAACTTATCTCAGACACGTTTGCAATAGACGATGCATTTAGGGACATGACTTTGATGTTTCAGAATGGTGATTGGCTTATGACAAGCTTTAAGGCCACAAATACCCAAAATGTTCTAGTATTCTTTCATGCCATCAATAATGAAGACTCAATACTTGATTAAAAATAAGATTAACCGGCAAGACCAAAGAACAAACATCAATACACAAACCTTCGGTCAAACTAACTTAATATTATTACTACAGATTTGTAGACTTGTTGACGTGTTTGCAAATCTGTAAACTTTTGTTGTAAACATTCCAACATTTCCAGGATTCCCAAAACCGTTGAGCGTGGGCTTTTTTTGGACAGATCGTGATAATGTCTTGGATCTGACATTGTACCCCTACGAGGTAACACTCTTTCAAAACGACATATTCGTCCAAAAAGGGGGCCGTTCCAAGAAATTTGGGCCTGGTTTCCAAGACTCCACTGTCTTTGTAGACAATTTGTAAACATTTCTATAGAATAAACTTCCAGAAGAATCGATGAGTGTTCAGCAGCCTTCAAATGAAATGAAAAAAAAGGACATTGTTTCTTTCAGGCTCAAGCCGGAGGATTTTGCAACAATCAAAAAGTTCGTAGTTCACGCTTTTCACCAAAATGGGAATATAAAGTCGCCAACAGTCGCAACTCTCGCTAAACACTTTTAGATTGCAAATTCTACCAATATATCCAATTCCTGGAAGAGAGTTACAAAGCACGACAAGCACAGGCAGCAGTTTCACAACCGACGCTCTAGATGTCAGCACAAAGATCACGGAAACAAAGTGAGATAGCAAAAAACAAGATTCTGCTTCTCAAAGAGATAGCTTCCAATCCCTGCACCATCTGCAGGATTGGATAAAGGAAAATATTCTGCTATTCATCAGGCTTCGCCGTACTATCAGGCTACCGGCTTATCCACTTGAATATATTGGTAGCAAATCCTCATGATATGGAGACAGTTGCTAAAACTCATAAAAGGGACATGAGGCTCCTTCATCCAACTAGTCCACGAGCATTTCCTCTATAGTTGGGCGGGTGAAAAAACTAACGATACAGTTGACTGCTCTCTTCCCCCAGACTGGTCAAAATCCTTTCTTTACTACATACACTCAAGTACTCATTCATTTTTTACCAACATTAAGTATGGCTTCATTTTCGAACCTAACTTTTCCTGCTTTGTTGTCGATATACTTTCTTGCTGCTTCAGTAACGGTTTTCAATATCACTCCTTTTCATTTGTTTGTTTGATTTGCTAGTATTTTTTGAAGAGGACCAGCAGTTTCACTTGTAAAGGTTGTAAAATCTTCAGGTGAATCAAAATCAAAATACACATTCATCCTTACGGTAGTAAGGTCTTTGAATCCTGATATCATAAATGAATTTTTAAGGCTATTTTCGTCTGACAGGGTAAATGGTCCGGGAGCTCCCGGTGGGGGTGGTAGGCTGTTAGTTTCTTTCATTACGATGTTCATTGTCGTGGCAATTAAAGTATCTTGATCTGGCGAAGCCCAAACAGCATTGAAAGCTACAGCATTTCATTTTCGTTATTGGAGTTGTATCGCAGGGCTATTTATCAAAATATTTGTTTTTGTAACATCTAACTCACTATTATTTTGACCATTTAGTATTTCTTCTTCAGACTTCAATTCTATAGCAGTGGCATTTTCATTCCAACTGACGAAGTTTAGTTGGACTATGGGGCTATATCCTTTATCTCCAGGCAAAGCACTTGCAATTGGAATTTGGAAACCAAAAGCTCCTTCTCCCTTGATTCCGTTGAGGAATTCATAACCCTGCTGTTGAGCAGACTCTGGAACTAAAGCTAAACTGGGTGCGTAATTTACTTTATATCCCAAGTTCTCAGCTATTGAGGCAGCCGTCTGATTATTTGAAGCATCAGTAGCGATGAAGTACGCCATATTTCCCTATACATATGCTTTGGATAACAGAAAAGACTCTGAGCTATTTGCATTGATAGTGGCTAATGCTGCTATTTGGGTTAAAACAGCGGAAGGTATAAGAATAGTCATCAAAGTTACAACCGATATGATTGGAGCAATAGTTATTGCAGTTCTTGTCATTGACGTGTAAATAATGTTGTTTCTTCTTATATACTTGATTTCATGGTCTTAGTTTGTTAGCTTCGTCTGGTCGTAGTTTTTCTCTTTATCGTTTTTATCAATATCCTAGTCAAGAGCCTGTCCCCTCAACGAAGTCGCTAATGCTAATGATACTGTATCATTAAAAGCTATTCTTAGAAGATTGCTAAATACCTCTCTAAAGCAGATTGAGATAGAAGTTTGCATCCAACCATTTTGCACTTTCTCGCCAACAGATTCTAAGGATTGTCTTTGCTGCCTTCTAATAGACTATAATTCCCTGAATAATCTACATCTACTGCTATTATGACTGGGACAGATTTGGAATCCTTCGCCTTTCCTAATACTGATGAAAACTCTTTAGTACTTTTAACTTTGTAACCTACAGCCCCGAAGCTTTCAGCAAGTTTAACGAAATCAGGATTGTCGAAATGCGTGTACGCGCTTCTTCCAAACTCCATGGATTGTTTTAGAGAAATTATACCAAAATCACCATCACACCAGATAACTATTATGATAGGCAATTTTAGACGAACAGCGGTCTCTATTTCTTGAACATTCATCAAAAACCCGCCGTCTCCACACATTACAACAACTTTTTGTTCTGGTTTAACTAGCTGAGCCGCAATAGCGCCAGGAAGTGCAAAGCCCATGGAGCAAAAACCATTTGTAATTAAACAAGTATTTGGAAGATACGTATTGTATGCTTTTGCTATCCACAATTTATGAGCTCCTACATCCGATATGACTATATCATCCTCATCCAGGATATTTCTTACATCGACTATTAATTTCTCAGGTTTAATTGGATATGAAATGTCATTTCTAAAGCGTTCGATTCTCCAAGTCACCTCTTTTCTTATTTTCATGAAGAGAGCAGGAATCTCTTTATGTGGAAATCCTTCCAATTTAGGATTGCTCCTTTTCTCCTTTTCTAATTCATCTAATATGGCTTTTATTGTAAATTCAATATCAGCTGCAATTTCAATATTTGGGGGATAGTATGTATCAACCTCAGCAGGAGTAAAATCAATATGAATAATATTTTTCTTCAAGTTCCCATTCCAATGTTTAGGGCTATATTCTACAAGATCATATCCTATAGCAATTACTAAATCAGCTTTTTTTAACGCGGTAAGAGCGTAGTCAGCTTCCTTAATTCCAATTGTTTGTAAATGGTATTCTGATTTGTCGGATATTACCCCCTTTGCCATAAATGTATTCATTGTACAAATGCCTGTTCTTTCTACAAATTTTCTCAGAGAGGCACTTGCACTTTTTCTCATACACCCATTGCCGATAAGAATTATGGGCGTTTTTGATTCAGAAATTGTCCTTGCCGCTTTTTTAATTAGATCCTTGTTTGGCCTGGGCCTCAATGCTTCTTTTATACCAATGGGTTTAATCTCAGATTCCATTTTAGCAATGTCTTGAGGTAATTCAAGGTGTACAGCTTCACCTTTCTCCTCCAATGCTATTTTGAATGTTCTTCTCGTTATCTCTGGGATGCTGTCAGCATTACGCATAGACCATCTCCATTTTGTTATGGGTTTGAACATAGTTATCGGGTCCATATTTTGATGCGATTCTTTATGCAATTGATCCGTATGTGTTTGTCCTGTAATTGCTAATAGAGGAGATCTATCCATATTTGCGTTCGCTACCCCTGTAGTTAAGTTAGTGGCACCTGGGCCGAGAGTAGAAAGACATACTCCTACTTTTTGGGTTAATCTTCCATAAACATCAGCCATAAATGCTGCTCCTTGTTCATGTCTTGCCAAAATGAATCTTATTTTTGAAGAATCTGCTAGAGAGATAATCAGATCGCTTGTTTCCTCACCTGGCAAACCAAAAATATATTCTACTTGTTCTTCTTCCAAACATTTTACGAAGAGATCTGATGCTTTCAATTATTTAATTTCTCATGATAAGTATTCATCGGCTGTTTTATCTCTTGCGAACTTTCTAGTTCAAAGATCAGGTGAAATTCTCCAATACGGCTTTCTAATATCTGACAAACGAGGAGTATCATCTGTAACATCTAAAAGGGTTTCCTGCTTTTGATTACCCCCCAAATCTGTTTTACCTAACTGTGGTCAGACATTCGCTCTGTGCTTCACCGTTACTATTTCTGATTCTTCATAGCAATTTTGTTACCCAGATGCGATTGCAGTTGCCTTCAGGGAATAGATCATTTTCCACCCATAGGTAAATATTTACTATATATCGTGGCATCAGCAACATACTACAAGATACAACCCATGTATCCGTGTATCCGTCCGTTGCATATATTTCCTTTATTTTACATGAAATTCCTGAGACTTTCTACACCAGATCCTTTATTGTCAACTTTCTATTCGTGATTAAAGTGCCAAACATCTGATCCGATTATAATACTCTATATTTTACACAATAAATCCGATCTTCTCAGGGGTGTCCGTGTTCCATAGAACGTTAACTAAAAGTACTATGAGATGTACAGCAATACCTAGTCATGATCACTGACAAAACTGGCGACGTTAATGATCTCAACAACAAGCCCAGCAACATGAGCACCAGCAGAGCAGATTCTCAAGATGAAAAAAAAGTAAACGACCTAAACAGGGACATTATGATGGTTTTTCAAATGTACAAGGCTTCATTTGGCCATACTTCAGCTGCGTTACTCAGTGTGCTATCATACCTTTCAGAGAATCATATAAGACAACATCCTGAAAGTAAGCAGATGTTAATTGAGTATTTGGGAAAGGAATTTGACAAGTTTTTGGATATGATTAATAAGCGCGATCAACTCTAAAGCTCCTCTTTTGCTGTAATGCGTTATTGTCTCCTTTTGATTATCTCCAGATGCAGCCGAGTGAAAAGAATTCAATAAATGTAGTTACACACTCCTTAGCATATTAGGGTCATTTTTCAATGAATAATGCGATCTCCGCAACTACTAAATATTTTTGACAGAAAGAATAAGAA
>JBPCNB010000064.1:0-1785 GCA_051001675.1 Nitrososphaeraceae archaeon
CCCCTGAGGCTTCTTCATGGCAAAAAAGACAACACAAAAAATATAATAAGTTGACGAATATCCGTAAGGGAATAAACTACGATATCAAACATGGAGTCAAAAGTGAAGAGGTCCTATCATTCATGGACGAAGTTCGAAATAACTCCTCATTTTATAGTCTTAGAAAACTTGACGGTTCTATAGACAGGTTGGATGAAATAGAGAAAGAATTTACCTCATCTGAAATACCGACAAGATATCAATGGTAAGTAAACAAATTTTTTATCTTAATAAAGCAATAAGGAATTAGGTTTTTCCAAAGTTAAATACCATTTTATATACAAATTCCGCATATCATCTAACTTATATTGTTAGGAGACCTTATCAAAAACAGGGTAGATTCAAAAAAACCTCGTGTAGAAGGCCTTACGTATATTATTGATAAATTCCAAGGCTTGGACAAGGAAAGCTTTGAATTACTTTCGCCATTTGTTGATATGGTCAAGATTTATGGTGCACTTCCTTTATTAGTGCCGGAAATGGCTCTAAAAAAGAGAATTAAATTTTACCATGATTTCGATGTACGAGTATCAACTGGGAGTACAATCGCCGAATTTGCTATTTTAGAGAATTCGTTGGACCCTTTTGCAAAAAAGGCCGCAGAAGTTGATTTTGATGTTATAGAATTAGGAGAAAACAACATCGATCTGGACATAGAAGATAAGAAGAAGATTGTAGACGTTATAATGTCACGAGACCTTGACTTTCAATGGAAGGTAGGAAAGAAAGATCCCCGGCATCAGCTAAGTATTGAGGAAACGCTAACCAAAATAGATCAAGCCGTGACATTAGGATCAAAAAAAGTAGTACTTGAGGCAAACGAAGGATCAAGTGTAGGAATTTATGATGAGAAAGGCATTATAAAATGGAATTTTGTAGGTGCTCTTACCGCAAAGTATCCTCCAAATACTTTTGTATTTGAGGCTCCCTTCGAATCACAACAATCTGCTTTAATTGCAGAATTTGGACAGCGTGTAAATTTAGCAGAGATACGTTCTGAGGCAATTACATCAAGTGAATCACAGCGAAGAGGGTTTTTGTCAAAATCGGTTTTTGGAGTGTCATATCTAAGAAAAGATCCAGAAGGAGGTCCTGCTGCGAAATTCATGTATTATATTATCAAGACAAAATATCCAATAGATCAAAGTGAATTAACAAATATTAGTCATCTTCCAAGGAGAACGGTACAGGCTGCAATCGAGGACTTGAAAAGGCAGGGGCTAATAATTGAGAGAAATAGTCTAGATGACGCTAGAAAGAAAATGTATCATCCCATGCACTCAGATTGGCTCTGATGTTTTCTATTATATTAGATGTATTTTGTAGTATTACCGCCAGACAATTCTCCTTCCTGTAATGTGGCAGAATTTTCTAGCCTTGCAGTTTTGGACATATCAAATCTAAATCTAGAGCGTCTGTGGATTCGATTTGTAACTGCTTATGCTGTTCAAAGAGACTGTTCAAATATCATTTTCTCTACTAATTTGTAAATAAAAGATATCCGTTATGAGACGGCAATAATCAATATGACAGAAAGGATAGTAATTTTTTTGTGTTTAGAGGAAAATGCTACTCACAATGATATCTTGGAGTTTGGTCATTGATTATGTGATACTCATGGACTAATTACATGGACTAAATATCCTCGATAATTAACAATATTTGTTCTAACTGACGGCCCCTTTCCATATGATATAATAATATGTGGGAAAATAGAAGCAAAATATCTCTCAATCAAACTATTAC
>JBPCNB010000065.1:0-1561 GCA_051001675.1 Nitrososphaeraceae archaeon
ACCTTGCATATGACGAAAATACAAATAATTTAAACATCAAAGATATTGCATCTTCTTTGGTGGCCCCGATTATGAATTATAGTAACGATGAGGATGAGGATGAGGATGATGATTCTAATAATGAGAAAAACGACGAAGAAGGAAACGCGCCTATGCATAATGATGCATAATGATAATGAGGTTTAGATTCGGGTAAGTCTAATTGATTGATTGATTGATTGATTGTTTGATTCTATTTTATTCGCACACATTTATTCTTGCCGGTTATAGAGTCACACTAAATGGTTCTCACTATGCTCTAACGATAACTACTAGTTTAGTTATCTTACTAGCACGGAATTGCACTCCTAATTGACATTGACAATATAACACGTGTATATGCATACATTACAGCATATATTATTCGGACAGATAGAATCAATAATTGAATTTTCTTTATAGAAATTGTCCACTAGAATTTTATCTTTGAATATAAAGTGTATACTAATTCATCTGATCGGAGACTAGGTTAGGACTCAATTTTTTCCTTGTACATTTATTTTCAATTCGTTACTTTTTTTTCTATTTATTGATTTTATCCATAGCTTGACTTTTAGCATTTAAAATGTTAGCTTCGTTGGGCTTTATGGCCAATGCTTTGTCAAAGTATTCGATAGATTGTTCATACCTTGCTAACTTCAAAAGAACCACTCCTTTACCATTTAAGGCATCAATATCGTATGGTTTTACGGCCAATGCTTTGTCAAAGTATTCGATAGATTGTTTGTAATCCCCTAAGCCAAAAAAAGAAGCTGCTTTAGTGGTAATTGCAGTAATATAATTAGGGTCAAGTAGGGAAACCCTATCGGAGCATTTTATGGCATCTCGATATTTTCTTAATTCAAAAAGTGTCAGTCCTTTAAGCGATATTGCAACAACATGGGTAGGGTCGATGGCTAATACTTTGTCAAAGTATTCTAAAGACTGCTTATGATATCCTGTCATTCTGAGGCATTCTCCTTTATTCTGTAAGGCGGCGATGTAGTTCCTATCATTTAAAACTACGTCATATTGTTTTATTGCTTCGCCATAATCTCCTTTGTTGCAAGCATCATTACCTTTTCTGAGATGCTGTAGAATATCTGCAGCTGGTTCAGAAGGCCCAGCTATATTACTTACTCTTTGATTTTCACTTTTTTGCCCATTACTTTCATGTGCATTAAGCTTGCTCAATATTGTATGTATCGGTATTACATATGCTTCGTCTTTGTCCTTGGTGGTCATGATTCCTACAACGTTGTTATTATGAGTGCTACATACAGGTGCCCCGCTAAAGTCAACGCTCTGTTTGAACCTGCCTAAAAATTTAAATGCAAATAGCTGGACCTCTGGATTTTTATTCCAGCTTCTTCTGGACAACTCGATAACATCATGATTTTTCATCTCTACTTCTTGATTTTGATGGTATAACCCAAAAGTTATTGCTGCACGAGAATATTTCGGAGCCGGATTGTTATTTTCGTAAATATTACCAATACTACCACTATTATCACTTTGGCTACTACCTAGGTTCTTATGGTTC
>JBPCNB010000066.1:0-7142 GCA_051001675.1 Nitrososphaeraceae archaeon
CAAATGGCTTTGAGAATCTGGCTCGGAAACGGCTCCCAATTTTCCCCCGCAAATATATTTATGGATCCCGTCGTAGATACAAAACGGCTTGCAGCTTAACAAGAACAATATCATAGAGCCAAGAGCACTTAAAGTACATTTTTTCAGACCCAGTGGGAGGAGAATCCTGACCATAGTAGGAAAAGATGAAGAGTATTGGACGGAGCCTGACTTGAACTTTTGTAGCTGCAAAAATTATTATTATAGGTCCCTTTCGTCAGGAAAACCATGCTACCATTTGACGAGTACTCTTGAATGCCTGCGAGTAGGAGGATTTACCTTATTGGAATTCGCAGACCAAGAATACGACGACCTTGTGAAGGCCATTATAAATGATTCATTAATAACGGTTCTTGCAAAGTGACCAACTATCAGATGGGTATACCTGTGTTGAATATCTGAACTTCAATTATGTTGTTGATCGCTCTTTCAATTTTTGAGCACCTCTTTTCCCGATGTCTCTGTAGAAACTCAACCCATATTTTTCTTTAACAATGGCACCCCCTTTCTCACCTATTTCTCTATAGAACTGTATACCGTACTTCTCTTTTACCGCTTGACCTCCCTTTCCTCCTATAGATTGATAGAATGACTTACCATAATCAGCCTTTACCGCTTCGCCACCTCTTTTACCTGCACTTCTCAATCCCTCCGTGTTGAGCGCCCGAGCGATTCCACCCGCCTTTGCTACCCGCGATCTTGTAAGCGCGTCTGCAGCAGCCAGCCCACGGGTGAGATGCGGAGCAGAGCCGCCTTTCTTGGCAACTCTCTCTCGAGTATCTCCTGGTGCCGAGGCAAGTCCTCGTTTGGGCCGTCGTAGATCCTCTTCTCCAGACATATACACAACTTAAACAAGATCAAATAAAAGGGCATCATTTGGTATTTGGCTATTTTGCTTCAATCAATTTATTATTCGGGAATTCCAATGATCCATCTTGGGTCCTGTCGGAAGAGAGAAAAACCTCCTAATAATTGGATCTGGTGGTAGGGAACATGCGTTAGGATGGAAACTTGGTCAAAGTTCGAGGGTGAAGTCGGTCTTTTTTTGTCCGGGCAATGGCGGGACTGAAAATAACGTACTCATTGACGATTCAGACGTTGATAAATTAATAAAGTTCGCAGCAGAAAATGAGTGCGACACCATTGTTGGACCTGAGATCCCGTTGGGAAAAGGGATAGTGGATCAATTCTTAAGTAGAGGCTTGAGGATATTTGGACCCAAAAAGGCCGCGGCTAAGCTCGAGTATAGTAAGGCTTTCAGTAAGCACTTTATGAAGAATCTTGGGATCAGAACTGCGCCTTTCGCTGTATTCTCATCCTACAAAGATGCCAAAGATTATGTCAGAGCACAAAATAACGAGCTAGTAGTTAAAGCTGACGGTTTCGCTGCGGGTAAAGGGGTATTTGTATGTGAAACTCAAACGCAAGCTATCAAGGCTCTACAAATATTAATGATTGACAAGAGATTCGAAGATTCGGGTAGGAAGGTAATTATCGAAAAAAAACTATCTGGGCAGGAAGCCTCGTATATTGTAATCTGTGATGGAAATACTTTCGTGCCTTTTGCGGTTAGTAAGGATCACAAACGAGTATATGACAATGATAAGGGCCCCAATACCGGAGGTATGGGATCCTATTCCCCAGTAGAAGGATTTGATAAAAACATGGAGAGGGAGGTAATAAAGAGCATCATACAACCCACAATTACTGGTATGAAACGATTAGATTCGCCATTTACGGGATTTCTATATGCCGGTCTGATGATAGATAAACAAAATGCAATTCCTTATGTCTTGGAATTTAATACCAGGATGGGCGATCCGGAATGTCAGAGTCTTTTAGTAAGGATGGATTCAGATCTGTATCCGTACATTGAAGCTGGGATAGACAAAAGACTTCATGCGATGCCGCCAATTAGATGGAAAACACAATCTTCGGTTTGTGTGGTGATGGCTTCGAAAGGATACCCGGGAAAATATAGAAACGGCCAGGAAATTTTCGGATTGCCCTCCAGGGCCACTGAGAATGTAGCAATTTTTCATGCGGGCACAAAGAAAGAATTACCAAATCGCGTTGTGACCGCAGGCGGCAGAGTTCTATGTGTATCCGCAACAGGACAAAATTTGGATGCGGCAAGGAAAAAAGCATATGCTACTATTAGGAGGATACGGTGGGGGCATGAAGAAGAGCACTACAGGAGAGATATAGGGAAGCCCTCTGGCGGTGTGAGTAAGAAGGATGGGCTTGCCTAAAAGTATAAGATCCCTGTCTCGATGGATAGTCCGTCTATTTTTTGGTCTATATGTGATTGAGGCAGCCTATAAGATACCAATTGAAATTGATATGCTAAACCTAGTGAAAACGAGATCTCTGCCCCCGCGATAAACCTGTCAAAATATCCTCGACCGTAACCTATTCTAGATCCTTGGCTATCAAATACGATACCCGGAACTATGAGTAAATCTATCTTAACGACTTCTTCTCCTTTCTTAATAGGTTCCCTTATTCCAAATCTGCCGATGACCAGGTTATCTAACTGAAAAGGCTTATCATTTATTTGGTAGAATTTCATCCCTCCTGATTCAACTCGGGGCAATACTACTTTCTTATCTGAGCAAATAGCCTCCTTTATGATTTCTTCAGTCCTTACTTCACTACCTACAGGGGAATAGACTCCTACGGTTTCTGCGATCAAAAACTGGCGAGAATTGACAACATTATATTGGACACGTTTGCTTTTTTCATAGACCTGCCTGATTGATATCCTGTTGCGTTTGTTTAGCATAAATTCTCTGAGTTGGTTTTTTTCTGCTGCGACACTATTCATCTAGCCTGTTATTCCTATCTCTAGTAGACAAAACTGTGGCAGCGACTGTATTTCTTAATAACATGGCTACGGTCATTGGGCCAACGCCCCCTGGCACGGGTGTAATCCACGAAGCCTTATTCTTGACAGAATCAAAGTCAACGTCGCCACAAATTCTTCCACTGCATCTGCTAATGCCTACATCAATTATCACTGCTCCCGCCTTTACCATGTTGCCACTTATTGCAAATCGCTCGCGATTACCAACTGCGCTTACTATCATCTCGGAGCTGTGTATCTTCTCTTCTATATTTTTTGATTTTGAATGACAAATAGTCACACTAGCGCCTCTCCCAACAAGCAAGCATGCCAATGGCTTGCCTACTAGGCTGCTCCTGTTAATGATTAGCACGTCCATCCCCATTACGTCTATGTGATAGAAATCTAACAATTCCAAAACACCGGCAGGAGTACACGGCATTATTACGGGATTACCCTTCAATAGCATACCCGCGTTGAATGGGGTCAAACCATCAACATCTTTTAACGGGTCGAGCTTGCTTATCATATCGTTCTGATCAATCTGCGCAGGTAGCGGGAGTTGCACCAAGACTCCATGGACATCGTTGTCAGCATTGAGGTCGGATATTGTTTTTACTAACTCCTCATGTTTCACTGTCGTGTTAAATCTCAAGTCTCTAGTAACGATTCCCACATCACTGGCAGCTTTTTGTTTCCTATTGATATAGGAAACTGAAGCAGGATTTTCGCCGACTAATATTGTGCTAAGGCAAGGCCTAACTTTCTCTGCAACTAATCCATCGACCTGACTTTTAACTTGTGCTTGGATCCTTGCAGCTACAGACAGACCATCAATAATTTCTGCATTCATTTTACTAACGTTTTAATTTTATGAAATCCCGGGATGAATAGATGCAATTACCTTTCCTGCTCATGACATACTTAAGAATCACGACGTTTGTGAGTCAATCGTTTTCTATATTAAGATTACTTTGCGACCTTGAATTGCTATTTTCTTATCGGCTATTAACTTTATAGCTTGGGGATAGAGTTTATGCTCTTCTTCCAATATTCTCTCAGATAAGGTTTGTTCGGAATCACAATCTAAAACGTCTACAGCTTGTTGAAGCAGAATCAATCCTGAGTCTACTTTCTCATCGACAAAGTGAATAGTACAGCCAGATACCTTAACGCCGTAGTCTAGAGCCTGCTTCTGTGCATGCAGGCCAGGGAATGATGGAAGTAGTGAAGGGTGAACATTAATGATACGCATCTTGTACCTGTCAACGAATTCAGGGCTTAGGATTCGCATATATCCGGCCAGACAAATCAAACCGCTTCTCGATGAAACACCATACTTCTCTAAAAGTGATACTAACCTCATGTCATATGCCCGGCCTTGTAAGTTACAATCAGTCAATATCTCGGTGGTAACATTGAATTCTTTTGCGATCATAAGCCCTTCAGCTTTTG
Source organism: Nitrososphaeraceae archaeon (assembly GCA_051001675.1). GTDB lineage: Archaea > Thermoproteota > Nitrososphaeria > Nitrososphaerales > Nitrososphaeraceae > TH5893. The sequence continues at coordinate 4,340 of JBPCNB010000066.1, forward strand.
AATTATTTGAAATTACAACCTTTGCTTCAACCCCTTTCAAATTAGTACTTTGTATGGCCAGTAGTATCGATTTCATATTACTTCCCCTACCTGAAATCAAAATAGCTAGTTTAAGCACGTAAGAGATAATCCAAAAGATGCTTAAACATATAGCGGTGGGACGAAGTGTTGTCGATATGTCGTTTAAATGAGCTTGTCCCCATGTCCAGTGGAGGTTTATGCGCATTTCAAAACCCAGATACCAATAGAAATTTCTACACGACGAAGATAAGAATTTCCCAGCAGCCCGTGACTCTCACTAAAATTTAGTAATTAAAGAATAAATTTAACCTAGGGTCATTTATCTTCCTCCATTAATATTAAAATAACTGAAGTCATACGAAGAGGGATTATATAGCAGCATGAATCCCACGGTGACGGCATACGAGAGTGGACTTGTGGTTTACAACAATGGACATAAGATACTGTTAGATCCTCGGAGAGAGTCATTAGCAGATGTGATGTTTTTTTCACATGCCCATACCGATCATCTTATTTCCACCACAAGAAGGAAAACTCTGTATTCAAAAAAAGTTCTCGCATCGAAGGCAACTTCATACTTGGCTCAGGTGCGTGGGACCGATCTAGCACCTGCTGATTGTCAAGAATGTTCAGATGGATACGATTTAATTGATACGTGCCACGTTCTCGGCTCAAGGGGGTTATTGATAGACGACCAAATCTATTACACGGCGGACATTTCGACAAGGAAGAGAGGATTTATGGGTAGCGCTCTAATACCTCGAGTGGATAGTTTAATAGTGGAATCAACTTTCGGTTTACCCCGTTATGTGTTCCCTCCTATCCAAGACATCGTACACCTAACCAATAAAATAATAGGCGAGATGTTCGATAAGGGCGTATCAGTTTTGCTGTTGGGCTATCCTCTTGGCAAAGCTCAAATGCTCACGAAGCTATTTCAGCACTGGGCACCTCTGTACGTTCATGATTCAGTCGCAAAAATAAACAATGTCTATAGAGCCTTTGGAGTGGAATTAAAACAAGGCATTTTATTTTCTGATGCCAAAGAGCAATCCCTATTGGAAAAATCAGCTCCTTGGATAATGATTGGCCCTTTAGGGACTTCCAGGTCAGGCTATATTAGGGCGATTAAACAGAGATATAAAGCCATTACCATAGGGTTTAGCGGCTGGGCTATTGATAATAGCTACAAGTTTGTGATGGGCTTGGATTATGCACTTCCGTTGAGCGACCATTGTGATTACAAAGAGCTTTTACAGTTAGTTAAGAGTTCATGTGCGCGCAAGATTTATACTTTCCATGGGTTTTCCAAGGACTTTGCTCAATCACTTAGAAACTTAGGCTTTGATGCTGAACCCTTGACAGGCGCGCACAGAGCCCGGGAGCCAAGCTTGCATAGTGCAAAGAATAAAACCCTAGATATGTTTATCCAACCTCAGGAACGATCTTGATCTCTAAAGTACTTGATTACCTTGTTTCCGAATGTTTCTATATTTTTGAAGTATCCTTCTCCCCAAAAGCGTATTATAAAATGGTTCGTTCCCGCCTTAATGAATCGTTCTAGCATCTGGATTACGTCATCAGGCTTACCAACCCCTATTGCAGTCCTTGCTACGGAATCCGGTATTTTCAGTGCTGCCCTTTTCATTTGTTCCATGAGCTCGGGTTTATTCATAGCATACTCAGTGAAGTAACGTCGGAAATCGAACTCAGAATCTTGAGGAATATTGTGGACCTTGAGAAGCTCTGGTTTGAATAGACTTACTTTTACTGCATTTTTCATTTTATTCCAAGCCTCCTCCCCGTCCTCTGTAAAATATATATCAACATCATTAGCGAATTGAAATGCTTCTAGGTCTCGCCCAATTTCTTTGGCATCCTCTGTGATCACGTTAGCATGATGTTTAAACAATTCGGGAGTGTAGCCGATTGGAATCCAACCATCTCCATGTCTAGCACATAATTCTAAAGTTTTTGGTGCGCCTGCAGCAATATACACTGGAGGTCTCGGTTTTTGAATGCTCTTGGCTTGAAGACAGGCTTCCAACAGGGTATAATATTGACCTTTGTAGCTAACACGATGGTCAGGATCCGATTCAAAAAGCTTCTCTATTACTTCAAGTTGTTCTTTGAACTTGGATACAGGCTTGGAGAAATCAATCCCGAAATCCACAACATTTTGCGCCTCTCCAGCACCGATACCAAGAATGGCTCGACCTTTAGTTATTCTGTCAAGGGTGATCGTGGAAAGCGCAATACTTGAGGGATGCCTCCTAATCGCATCTGTTACACAGGTTCCAAGCTCAACATGAGATGTAACGGCTCCTATCGCCGCCAACATCAACCAAGCATCATTAACAACAGCATTCTTCCATTGCGGAACATTAGAGTGGTCCATCGTCCACACGGAGTCGTAGTCCATCCTGTCTGCTATTTGGCACGCAGTTAATACTTGAGTTTCATCCAATCCAAGCCTAGCAACGTTGAGTCCTTGCGTGAATCCAAACTTTACTTTCATCTTGAATTGATATCTCTCCTACGCTCAGTATGAATAAGGAGAAAAAGAAATATGATCTCTCCCATTTACTCAAGGATCAAAACTCGGTATATTTAAGTATGACTTGATGCCTGGCCTACTGGTTTGACCTTTTTATCGCACCCCCGTCGATTAGAAGAAAATGGGCACGAGTGATCAGACAAACTTTATATAATAATCAGATAAATTTTTAACTTAGCCAGGTATGCTCTTACCCTCTGAAATAGAAGCTAAATCTTTAATCCC
>JBPCNB010000067.1:0-4255 GCA_051001675.1 Nitrososphaeraceae archaeon
CCTGAGCTGCTCCCATCTGAGGAGATCTAGTTTTTGAGGTTTTTGAGTCGATTCGCTCAATAATATTTTCAGAAGCTTCTCGAGCGCGTCTCAAAACATCCTCCTCATCAATACTTGTGAATTTGGATTTTTCGATTATGACCTCGCCGTTTATGATAACAGTATCCACATCGTTTCCATTTGACGAATAGACTAATGTAGAAACAGGATCATACATGGGAACCGTATGCGGTTTATTTATATCTACGATCACAATGTCTGCTTTCTTACCAACCTCTAAGGATCCTAATTCATTCTCAACTCCAATAGCTTTAGCTCCTTCTATAGTAGCAAGTCTTAGGACTTCACTAGCAGGCATTATGGTTGAGTTTTCTGTAAATGCTTTTTGGAGAAGAGCTCCAAATTTCATACACTGGATCATATCTTGACTATTATTGGGAGAATCAGATCCTAGTGCCACGGTTATTCCAGCTTCTTTCATTTTATGAATGGGCGGTACACCAGCTGCGAGTAACATATCTGCAGTAGGAGTATAGATAACTCGCGCCTGAGTTTTGGCAATATATTGGATTTCTTGTTCAGATACAAAGATTGTATGAGCCATTTGAAATTTAGGGCCAAGAATTCCTAAATCATAGAAAACATCTACATACCCCTTCCCATTGAATCTTTCTCTGATGTATTTCATTCCCTCTTGGTCTTCCGCAACATGAGTGTGGATTCCAATGTCGTATTTGTGAGCTAACTCACTTAATTTAGCTAACGACTCAGTGCTACAATAAAGCAAATTGACCGGATGTATCCAAGTCTTTATTCTGCCGTCATACTTATTGTGCCATTTTTCTATTATTCTCACATAATCTCGTCTAACATCGTCGAATGTTTCTACGAATATCTCAGGAATCATGAAATTCACGTCATGATATCCTCTGAGCACTATCGATCTTATTCCTGAATCTACTACTGCTTTTGCGACATTATCTATAGATTCTTTTCGATTCTTTGGGAGAAAATTGTTATCTATTGTAAATGTTGTGCCGCTTCTCAAATTTTCGACACAACCTAGAAAAGCTCCAACATACATTTCTTCTGAAGAAACGTTACTAAGAAATGGAAATATACAGCTTCTCAGCCAATCCCTGGTATGTTTATCCATACCCAGGCCTCGAGTAAGATACCAGGACATATGAGTATGTGCATTGATCAGACCAGGCATGACAAGATTCTGTTTTGCATCTATTACCTTTTCTGAATTGCTGTACTTGGAAGATAAATCATCAGTATTTCCCACATCGAGGATTCTATTTCCCTTAACATAGATGGCTCCATTTCTAATAATTCTGTTATTATTATCGACGGTGAGTACGTTCCCATTCTTAATCAAAATATCGTTATACTTTGTATGGTGAAGCATACTAATTTTGAAGAGCTCAAACTTATAAGGTATTTCTTGATGGTTTTTACTTCCATGCATATATCACAATAATCTTATCTAATGATCCATTCAAACGTCCATCTATCTTGCAGCAAGCATTCTTACAAGACATCGTGTTTGTATAAAACATGAAAAACTTCGAGATAGATTGTTCCTATCACTAGAATGTTGGCTAACTTTTTCCTAACATAAGCGAACCAATTCTCTGAAGATCAGTCTCAGCAGCTCGTACTATTCCCTGAATCTTTCCTTCATAAATCACAGCTATTCGGTCGCTCACTCGACGTAATTGATCGAGTTCTGTTGATATGAATAAAATCGCGCAGCCCTGCTTACGATGTTCTGCCAATTTACTAAGCACAAATTCAGTAGAACCAATGTCTAAGCCTCGAGTAGGGTGGTTAGCTACTATAAGGATAGGATTTCTGTTAAGTTCGCGAGCTATGATTACACGTTGAGCATTTCCCCCTGAAAGAGTCTGAGCCTTTGATTGTACTCCTTGGCATCTAATGTCATATTCCTTAATTAGTGAATATGCATTCTCTAAGCATTGTTTCTTATGAATTAGGAGTTTGCCAGAAAATGCTGATTCATTATAACGATCGAGTATAAGGTTTTCCCATATACTAAATTCTCCTACTAAACCTTCTGAATTTCTATCCTGGGGTATGTATGCTACACCTTTATTGATTATATTTCCAGTACTAGAATCCGTAATGTCTATGTCATTTATCGTTATGTGTCCATTCTTTGCTTTGCGAAGTCCCATAATAACCTCCACGAGTTCTCTTTGACCATTTCCTTCTACTCCTGCTATTCCCAAAATTTCTTCTGCAGCAATATCAAAAGAGATTCCCTTTACGGCTACTAAACCAGAATCATTTTCCGCATGTATGTCACGTAAGCTCAGAATTGTTTTGTTATTGTTTAATGTTGATGTGTGTGCAATCCTTGTATAAGGAACGTCCTTACCGACTACCATACGTGTCAGCGCTTCATTCGAATATTCTTTCCTTGTAAGCGTATCTATACGCTTTCCACTTCTCAGAACAGTTATCCTATCACTCATAGACATTGCTTCTTGAAGATTGTGGGTAATCAACACAATTGAAATTTCCTCTTTAACCATTGTCTGCAATATCAAGAATAATTTTTGATATTCATTTGGTGTTAAGTTTGAAGTAGCTTCATCAAGAATGAGAAGCTTTGCACCACGATAAAGCGCTTTTATTATTTCAACACGTTGTCTTTCTCCTATAGAAAGTTGCCATATTTTTGCATTTAGGTTTATTTGTAAATTATAATTATGAACTATTTTCTCTATTTTTTCAGTATGCTCACTTTTGTGTAAGCTTAACTGCTTGATAATTCTAAATGGATTTCTCGTAATTTTGTTATCTTTTGTATTTCCAGAATATGATGTAGGAGGACCAGAAATCCCCAGGATTATGTTTTCCAGTACAGTATGGTGTGAAACAAGCATAAAATGCTGATGAACCATTCCAATACCTGCTTTTATGGCATCACGTGGAGACTTTAGATTTACCTTTTTTCCTTCTACATAAATATCTCCTGAATCCGGCCTTAATAGCCCATATAGTATTTTCATAAGAGTAGTCTTGCCGGCTCCATTTTCACCTAGCAGAGAATGAATTTCTCTTCTACATACATCAAAGTCAATTCGGTCGTTAGCCATAAATCCATCAAAATTCTTGGTTATCCCTTTCATTTCTATCAATGACGATCCACTCTTTTTGTCTGTCCTCATGGGTTTAGACATATTTTAGATCACCTTTCCCTCAAATATGGTTCACCCAATGCTTCTGGTCCACTACTCTTACGTGAGGAAAAAACTAGGGCAAAAATTGTAAGCACATATGGAAGCATGAAAAAGAACTGCGGTGCTATTTCAAACCCAATTGACTGAAGTCTCAGTTGTAGAGAAACGGTTCCTGCAAATAATAAGGCTCCGAGAAGTGCGCCAACAGGATTCCACCTTCCGAGTATCACTATTGCTACGGCCACAAACCCTACTCCTGCTGTAATATTTTCTGTGAACCTCCTGGCGTAGTCGAGAGCCAGATATGCTCCTCCTGTACCTGCTAGAGCACCACCTAATATTACTGTATAATATCGTATTTTTGTTGGATTAATCCCCAGAGTTTCTGCTACGCGAGGGTTCTCTCCCACACTCCTTATGTTTAATCCCCATCTTGTACGGAACAATATATAATAGAACAATGGAACTAGTGCAAAACTTACATATACCAAAATATCGTAATGAAAAAAGATTTGTCCAACAACTGGAGCGTCCGATATGAAAGATGGCAGGTCTATGTCTGGTAATCCCTCAACAGGCACAACAAATTTGCCTTCAAACACCACTCTCATCAAAAAGAAGGTCAATCCAGAACCCAAAATCCATATTCCTAGTCCAGTGACTATTTGATTAGCACCTAAAGTCTCGCTTATTAGGGGCAATAATATTGCCATAACCGCTCCAGATATCATTCCAACTACGAAACCGATGAAAATATTATCGGTTGCTACTGCAGCTAAGAAAGAAAAAAATGCACCTACCAACATTATTCCTTCCAATCCAAGATTTATCATACCAGATCGTTGTGAAAACACTTCTCCTAGCGATGCTAGCAAAAGCGGCACGCTGAACTTAATTGTTCCAGCTACCAGCCCGACTATGAAACCTGTTTCTATTATCTCTACCAAACGCGTATTCTCCTGGATCTCAAACTTATAACCGCTAACAAAACAATTCCCTGTATTGCATACACCATACCTATAGGCAGCCCAGCGATACGA
>JBPCNB010000068.1:0-1086 GCA_051001675.1 Nitrososphaeraceae archaeon
AAGGGATTTAGTTATAGAGCCGCACTTGAGAAGTATATCAGCGATCTGGGACTTAAATGCTGGAGTAGAAGCTATTTTGTGCGTTGAAAGATTGACGCTAATTAGCCAGAATTGCTTACGAGTTGAGTGATAGTTATGATAATCATAACAATTTAGGGGCAAATAGGGAGCTGACTCGGAGACAAGATTTGACAGTTAGAACGAATTGCATGACCTTTTACTCTATTGAGATAATCTACCGCTGAAAAAAAATGTGAAAAGATGATAACGAATCCGAAGTGGAAGGAAAAATATCTACAGTTTCAACAAAATGATTCAATAAGAATTCCCGCAACCCCATGCTGAAGGTATTGGTACCAAGCCAAATTTTCTAGTAGAGAACCCATCCTCTCGGTGCTGCTGCCAAGAGAACCAACTTAGGCGCCTAAGTTCTAGGCTATCCAAGGAAGTTGTCATTGAACCGTTGATATGCTGTTTATCAGGAAATTCGAAGCATTGGAGTGGGTGAGAACAGTGGGTCTACATCTCTAGAGCCAATTACAAAGAGAACGCATGTAGCTATTTGGAAATGGGTACAAAAATACTCCATATTAGCAGATAGATTTGTAGTAGGAAAGCGAAAAGTCCATGAAATATTTGTTGATGAAACCCTGCTTAAGATAAATGGTCAAGATTATTGGTTGTGGATAGCGTATGAACCAAATTTACATGTATGCTTGATGTTCCATTTGTCAAGAGAAAGAACCATCTTTGTATGTTATCAATTTTTCAAACAGATAAGAACAAGATTTGGAAGAAAACCAATCTACACAGATGGCGCTCACTGGTATAATGATGCTTGCAAATGGCTAAGGCTCAAGCACATTATTTATGGAATCCATCTCAAAAGTATTATGGAAAGGTTCATTCAACAAATCAAAGACAGAACGGAATGCTTTGATAACAGCTTTCCATGCAAGATGCAAATATGTGACAGACAGCATGTTAAGAACTGGCTAAAGATGTATCTTTTGTATCTACATATGAAAACAGATAGAGTTAGATTCGTGGGTTTCGTAACAACAAATGGCTTAAGTTAACAGAGCC
>JBPCNB010000069.1:0-1893 GCA_051001675.1 Nitrososphaeraceae archaeon
AGAATGTGGACGATCCAGTCAAACTAAAATTGCTAAGAAAACATCTTTCGCAGGTGGATTACGATGTGGTATTCCCAATGCATCCAAGAACTCAAGCTAGTATGAAAAAGTATGATCTATCCCTTCCGCCTAATGTAATAACTATTGATCCTGTAGGTTATCTCGAGTTCCTGTATTTACTAAATAAGTGTAGGGTAGTTCTCACAGACTCCGGTGGTGTTCAAGAAGAAGCTGTCGTCCTAAGAAAACCATGCGTTACATTACGACATACGTCAGCGAGGTGGGAGACCATCCTCTTGAATGCTAACCGCCTATTTCCATTGGATAGAAACGATTCGTTGAATGAGACGATAAATGCAATGTCAAAAGTAAATATAACAATTAATCCTTATGGGGAAAACGTTGCTGCTACAACATTCAATGCAATCCAAGACTTTGTATCGTTAGTCCCGTAGATCTTATGAGGTACCGACCAAAATCACAATTCAATTTACTTAATGAAATGTAATAGGTTCTCCTCATATTCCTTTACTGTCCAAAAAAAAACGATCAGATTAAATGGCGATAGCCTTTGAAGATGGTACATTGGGAATTCATGCTCCGAGTTTGAGCATTTGGGTCTATATTTTTCTTACGGCTTTTTCACTTGTCACTGTCCAATCATCTGCAGCACAGCTTATCCCCCTTCCTCCGCCCTCTCCTAGTAGCAACACAATTGACCAACCAAATCAAGCGCCCAATGACAACAAAGCTCCTGTCATTCAACTGCTTACTACGGAGATAAAGGCAGGAAAAAGTGTCTTTAAAGTCAGGATATCAGACGAATCAGGACTCCAATTAGGCCAAATCAAGTATGTACATGACGGAAGAATAGTGACGGCGGACCTCGTGAAGGACCAGAACGACGTTTACAAAGCCCTAATAGATGTACAGCCTCCCTCAAGAATAATAGTTATTGACGCGGCGGATCAAAACGGAAATGTAGCAACTGTCGTTAAGGAATATAGCATATTGTCTGGTCCCGACATACTAAAGGGGATTGAAAATTTCTTCTCCAGCATTATGGGCAAGAGTTGATAAAATTCTAAAGCATGCAAGATATGGCAATCTTAAAACCACCTTAGCCTGCAATTCTAGGCGAAATTGAATGGACTGACAGAGCATAATTTCATATCATCCATACGATGGAGAGATCTTTCGTAGAAGTATCCAAAACACGACAATTCTCACAAACATGCCTTAATTAGTGTTCTTTAGCAATTCTTCTTGAACAATGATTAAATAATAAATAGAGTCAGTTAATGTAATTTGACTTCTGAAAAACGTTGGATCCTCCTAGTTTTCTCATTCATAGCTGTATGGGCATGGGTTTTGAGTACTACTCTGTATACGACAATTTCAAAAACTGGTATTCTTATAGACACCGAAGTGGATTTGTCGTATATCACTTTGCCGCTACTAGGTATTATTCTTCTTTACACGCTTGTTACGATATTCATTTTTGTAGTGTATTTTGCAACATACAATAGAGTAAAGGGCTATCAGCTCCGAACTCAAAATCTCTCGAAAATGGATATCAAAGATGAATTCGATAACAACTTAAGTCAAACAAAGGCCCAAATTGAACCAAACAAAATATGTAGCATAATCATTCCATCTAAAAATGAAGAGAGTGTCATCCATCGGACAGTCGACGAATGCCTGAAGCAAACCTACGATAAGATTGAGCTCATAGTAGTTTGTCACAACTGTACTGATTCTACCTACCAAGAGGCCAAACACACTGATGCCAGAGTGAGGGTCTTTGAGCTGAACACGAAGGAATCTGGGAAAGGCATAGCCCTTAATTTTGGCCTTGAAAAGGCAAGTGGCAATTTAATCATGATATTAGAT
>JBPCNB010000070.1:0-3005 GCA_051001675.1 Nitrososphaeraceae archaeon
TCTTATAGCTGATCGTTCTGCAATTCTTCAAGATTTGGACTATGACTATGAGGCTCTACAGAATTATTATTTAGCCTTTTAGATTAATAGTAGGCTCTATCTTTGGTTATTTATGCTGAGTAGGAATAATGAAAGTAATGAAAATATAGCAAAAAAGATAACCTCAGAAGAGATAAACAGAGTAAATACCAATCCTTCAACAATTAAGGTAAATGGATGTGCTGCATGTCATGTATTATTCTCCTTAGTAGACAAAATGCATGTTAATGAATCAGAAGCTTCTGATCTTCTATCACAGATATTGTTCGATGACCAAAAGCTAAATGAATCCTTTATTGAAATGGTGGAGAACGTACATATGAAGCAAAGAATGATGGGTGTAACATTTTCAATTAAAACACGTGAATCCAAGGACAAATTTATTGATTCTAATTTAAGAAATGTATTATCTGAGTTATCAGCAGATCTTGTAAATTACGGCTCTGATATTGTACTTAGAAAATTGGTCATAACATCTATTTCATTAGAAATTGCACAAAACCTAGGAATAGATTATCATGCTGCTACGGAGGAGCTTTATTATTATATGCGGAGAAAGGATCAAGATACTCATTCAAGAATATTCGAATTCATTGATGGATTTTATGAAAAGGTAATAAAAAGCAACAAAGGCTAAGTAAAAAGCTTCAGAATAAATGTCATATTTTAACGTCTGCATTGAAGTCTGCGATAAACTCCAAACAATGAAAGAGAGGTATTCAAAGATACAGATCCAAATTCGGATCCTATGTAACAGGACTTGTAATCTGGATTATTATCCATGATTATAAGAGGTATTTTAAGGGGGCATACAAGATTCGTACGACATATTTAATGCACATGACGTACTTGTATTCGAAGAATTTGGATTGGATATTTTGAAGTTCCCTAAAAGAGCGAAGTTCAATTGTGCTGGAATATAAGACATCAATTCAAAGGCTCTACTGATGATCTGTAAATGAGCAAAATGGTCGCTCTATCTATCGGTCTGGCTTTTGTGATAGTCGCTGGGATATTGATGTTAAACAAACTTTTAACATTACCTAAATGAGTCTCTGTGTATTGATATATTGTATTTTATATGACATTTTGTCAATGGCTCATAGTTCCACGACAATTTCCTTAATGCATATTATTAATTGATAGTTATTCTCATATTCCATGGAGCTTTAATCTTCAAAGATAGTGTTGCCAGCAGACACCCAAATTATACTAGCTCAAAGTCATTTTATTAAAACAGATTTTAATATGTGTCTTGTATTAAGGCTTTTTATTAATTTCGTCTTCTTCGGTGCACCTTAATAACGTGAATAATAATATACGAAAAGGCATAGTCTCTTGGCTGAACAGCTAACATGTCAAACATGCGGAAACGAACAATTGTTACGCTTCCAAAAGTACTGTCGAAAGTGTGCAAGCGACAATCCATATTATGATTCGTCGAATCTTATTTTTTTTGATATTAACAATAATCAATCGAGGATAAAGCGGTCAGAACCCACAATATACGCAATACGCTTAGCAAGAGCACTGAACTCTGAAGGTATCAAAATTCGATTAGAACCTGAAATCTGGTATACAAGCTGTAAATTCTATACTCCAGATATTCTTGTCAACAAGGATCTGGTTATTGAAGTTGATGGGCCGTATCATGAGGAGCCTCAGATTAGGAAATACGATAGGATAAGACAGAGAGCATTAGAAAATTCAGGGTATCTTGTATATAGATTCAAAAACGAAGAAATTATTAACTCATTGGATTACGTCGTCGATAAGATAAAATTAATTCTTAACGAGTTTGACCATAATTCTGACAAAAAAGCTGCTCCAAAGCTTATCGAAATCGACGTTCCGGAAGTTCAAAGGATGTCTAATGTGTCGGAAAATTTCATTAAAGCGTATTCAATCACACTTAACTCAACTCTTGTGGGTAAAATGGAGAGATGGAACATAAGTTATTTCAAAGAACTCCTTTCACAATACAATCCTACACCCATAGATAATCGCTGCGCTATGGAAAGAATTCTTTTCATGCTGTTAGGACTGAATTTACGCTTAAAAGATCCACAGTCAACAATAGATTTTGAACATTACTCCATGCTTTTTAATAAAAGTTTAGGAATCATGAAAGGCGTTTTTGGAGAGGCTGCAGAGATTGAACTCAAAAATGCTTACAATATAACTGCTACAAATTTTATGAAAAATCTGATATTCTACGGCAAGCCACTTATAGCCAGAATAAGAATAGTTTGGATTAAGGATTATGAAACCATAATCTTTCATATTAATGAATTTAAAAAGCATTTCTACAGATTCGGAATATTTGTTGAGGAATCTGAAGTAAAAGTAGAGTGTCTGGGAGAGTCAGAGAAAATTGAAAAAATTCTCAAAGAACGAAACGAAATTAAACAGCAAATTAACCAGAATCAAATTCATAAAAAGTGAGTTAAGGCGTTTTAGCTGGCTTGAAAGATGGATAGAAGAGGACTTAAAACATCTTGACTGGTTAGAAGACTGGCTGCATTATGACAAAAGTCTCTTGGTGCTTACTTGATGGTTATATCAGGTTAACCAGAGATCACATTGGCTTCAAGAACAGATTCACAAATAAGGGGCAGCTATCTATCTCATGATTTAAACAGCGCTATCCGATCAATGCAACAGCTCCTTCTCCCATTACACTCCTGAGCCTTTTGAATATTAACGCACATCCATTGCAATCAAAGATGTAGTTCGTCCTGCCTGCAGGTCTGCGGGTATGGAATATCGGGGCTCCTACAAGCGCAGCCATAAAGTCGACTAATGCCGCCTCCCTTTCTTCCCGCTGGCTTTCATATAGATATTATAGTGAAATGAGCTGTAATTTCTTCGCAACAGGCCTCATGCTATACTGCCTAACAAAAATGCGTAGATTGGTTTAATGATTTTGTTCACTGTGCTTTTAGCTTGGTAAACCAGTATTTAGT
>JBPCNB010000071.1:0-3011 GCA_051001675.1 Nitrososphaeraceae archaeon
TAATAAGTTTGTCGTACACCCATGGGTATGTTCCTATCAATAGATGAACATTTTTATGAATGCAAACAAGAAAAGAGAGGTCGGATTTGTATTTGAATTTGATTAGTAAGTTATTTAATTATAGTCATGTATACAATACGTCGAGTGACCGAATATGAAAGTAGATAGAAGCAGTGTATTGTATTATGCAGCTGCTGCTACAACAGCGATAGCTGGTATATTACATCTAACTTTGGTTCCGAATATAATAGGGAGAAATCCAAACTCGGGTATATTTTTTATCATTTCTGGAATAGCTCAAATATTTTGGGTCATACCCATGTTGAAGAAATGGGGGAAAACCTGGTATTACATAGGAATAGCAGGTACTATAATACTGATAAATATGTGGGTTATCACAAGGATGCCAGGAAATCCTATTACAGGAAGAGGAGGGCCGATAGGTGAGATGGCTATAGTAACAGAAATATTTCAAATTGCATATGTTATAATAACATCTATAATAATTGTCAAAGAGAGACGTGGTCATATCAGAAGCGACAGTCAAAGATAATGCTGATAATCAATAGAAGGCCTCTCTCTCAATCAGCCTATTATTTTTAAAGAGAAAATTTCGAATTGCCGTAACTATCTATTATATTGGATGCAGCGAAAAAATGCCTTCTGTAATCATGACGACACAATAAGGGAAAACTCGTATGATAAAGCCGCTGAAAACGTCTTAATAGAGGCTCAAATTAGGAACTGGACTGTGGCTAATATGAAAGAAGATTTCAGACGCTATGCTAGAAGGCATGGATTGAAATAATAAGGGGAATACTTTCTAGCATGAGATAGTGAGATTGAGGTTCACTTTGGTACTTGCGACATAATAATATTTATGGCTCCGGACCTTTATCCGCCATTTCTTGCGATTCTCTTTTCTTGGTTCTACCTATTTGAAGTCCAGTGGTCATCGGAAGATGATGATTTTAACCAGAACCAGTTAGATAGTGCCCACGTCTCTTGCCATTCAAAACCGCAGATACAAGTTATCGTCTGAATCAGTTTACCGTTGCCTGCACTAGTTCCTTCAAAAGTCAAACTCCCTGAATTACATCTAGGACAAGCATGTTTTGTGTTCTGAATTCTCTTCTCATCATTTTTGCTGTTCTTATTATTGCTGTTGTCTGCTGCTGACAGAGAGAAATAAAGGTCACTAGTATCCCCGGGTACAGTTGGAGTTGGATTAACTGTAAAAGCGATAGCAGATGATATCATGAAAATTATTACATATGCTCTCAGAAGTACATCTAGAAGCTTATTCCTATATCGTATTTATCTGCATGCATAGATTTACCATACTGCGATTGGATCAAACGCTCTACCCAATTTCAACCGCTAGTGTCACGCAATAGCAGAAGACGGGCTTCAGACAACGTTCTGGTTACTTTATTATCAGTTTGGCCCAATCCTAATAAAAGCTTGGTTTGATTATTGATAAAGAAAAAACAGAGCAACACTTTGCCAGTTCTACTACCGATGAGATGTTTGGGATATTAAAAGATAGCAGAGATTTGGATAGACTCATATCTCAAAAAAATACCAAATTTGTCCCAATACAAAAGGATACGTCAATAAAAATATAGATCTTATATGTGCAATTGAATTCCAGTCATCTATTAGTTTTTTTTAGAAAATGATCTAATCTAAATTAGGTACATTACAGTCTCTGTCTCTAGTATATACTTCAACTAACCTAAATCGATCTAGTAGAACAGAATCACATTCATTGCGTGCAAAATAAATTCGTCTAGAGAACCCATTATAATACCTGTTTTTTTGGTAAATGAAGGTTTTGTGTTCATTGCAGAGTCACAGACAAGGTATTCATCTTCGTGTCAGTATCTGTGGATAAAACAATAGTGGCCAGCCCAAATTCATATATCAGGCATTTTTAGGTAATCCTTATCAACCATAGATATATTATGACTTTAATGAAGAAAAGTATCATGTTTGGCAGTGCACTTTTGACATCAACAATATTCGGACTTGGCGTAGTAGTATCTGTAAACTCTATCACGTCGGTCTTTGCCAGTGTAGAACAATCGGCTCTGCAATCTGTAGATCTTCATTTAGAAGAATGCATCAAAGAATTACAGGCTGGAAATACTGAAGGTGCACTTACTCATTGTGAATTGTCAGACCAAGAGTTAGATCCACTGCTAGAAAATGCAACGGGATAAAACTATATCTCTATCCTTTTCCCCAACTTTTATTTTGTTATGTGAACGTGAAATAAAACTACGCTTCTTATTTTGGTAGTGTTGCATTTTCACACTTGGCATATGCTGAAACTGTATTATAGTGGTATTTCCGTTGTCTATATAATATCCTAAGCATTTTGAAACAGGCAATATCGATCTTTTAAATATAACATTTCTTAGTTAAGTGACATGAAGTGTGGCAACTTCGATAATAAACTATGCCTTTTCTTGATATTGACAAGTATTGTATTGATATACGTAACATACCAGAGTTCCATGGATGCATACGGTCAATCGATGACAACTATGAATAATACTGTAGAGCAGCATGCTGAGCATACACTAGACAACCTCATTATTTCGGAGCATATACCTTTAACAGGCCAACTAGCAGGTGGAGATTATATACTTCTCATGGACTTCACGCCTTTTGTTACGAGCATAGAAGGACACAGTCATATTGCATTAAAGGTTCCATGTAATGAAGAAGGAAGTCCAAGAGTGACAATAGTAACAGGGATTGCTCCTAGTCTAAATACTCTGGACTTTGGAAATGCCATCAACAATGGCACTCTTGATGGAAAGAGTCTGGATTTGTCAGATGAAGGAAATTCGTGTCTATATCATGCAGAACTACCTAATGGTATCAGTGGCGTTGCACTTGTTAATACATCGAATCAAACCTTGAACTTTGATGAAGGTGGATATTATTCTGTTACTATATCGGCACATGGGACAGCAATTCAACATCTGTCGTCGTCGGCC
>JBPCNB010000072.1:0-2403 GCA_051001675.1 Nitrososphaeraceae archaeon
GGCTTCAAAGGTATAATGTGGAACATGGTTCAAAATGGTGAGACGGTCGTAAAGATGGAGATATGGGTAGACAAGAATGAAGATGATTTGGAAAATGGTCCGTGGGTGAAAGTATACGAAAATACAGACTCTGGAGGCTGGGGAAACAGCGGAGGAGAATGTGGGGGAGCATCAGACCAGATAATAACCTGGGGGGGACCTATTGCCACATTCAGATGGGATGGAGCAACTGACGTAGACATAAAGAACTCTAGTGTGAGGGAAATACAGCCTCCCTCATAATTTTTTGCGAAGAAACATCATCTAAACTGTAACATTATCCTTGGTTGAAAATTACATAGTAGGAGATTTCGTGGAAACAGCTCCCAGCTATGTCTAGAAAGTGGAGAATATACTTTGGCATTTAAACCAAAGGAACGCGCTATTCTTCTGAGTCATTGTTTATGGCTCTGATATTCCAGCAACAGAAGATGATAAGCAAGTTGCTAGATCATTAACGTTTAATCACAAAGAAAAGTAAATCATCCCTCCCAGTCTTCTTGCTACTATACTTACCGGGGACGCTATTGACAAGTTTTAACGCAGCCAGACCAGATCTTCAGTGAATGTTGTGGAATGCAGCTCAAGTTTAGTCTAGAAAGAAGTGTAAAAGATCAACTGCAAGAAATGAGGTTTGACCTAGTTCCTTTCAGGTGGATATAGAATATTATGTGCGGGCCTAATTGCTAGCGATCGCCGCAGGAAGGCCCAGACTCATTTCTTCCATTGCTGGTACTCTTGAGTCTCCTTCGGCTCACTGTGGCCGGAAGTTAATTCCCATTTATTCCCGGCGATTGTTTTACATAAAGGTACATTCAGACGACTTATGATTAATCATAAGGAACACTTGCCGTATCGCGAAACGATATTTCCCATTACATTTTAGGGTCCTAATGTCATTTTCTCCAAGCCGCAGGTCGGCCGTGGATCCGACGATGATACTCGTCGCACTTGAGTCTCCTGCCGCGTACCTATATGATATATTTTCCCATAGTACACCGTTGGGAGAGTACCTTAGAATCTATCGATTTGACAATGTACCTACCACCCATGCCTGATTATTGTCCTCATCATTATAACGTAACGGTGAGTAAGACAGGGAAGATAAATCGATGCCAACATAGCAAGATTTGAATCCAAATCCTACTTTTCGATCATGTATAATTGGTAGGCCAATGAATAACCTTGCTTGCAAATTCATGTCCTTTTTATTCAACTTCCGTGATTTATTCCCGTTACCAATCAAAATCCTAGAACAGATAGGTATTGGACCAGGTTGGTCGAAATTAATTATGGGTGTGGTTCTGGAAGTTATTCCATTCCAGCAGCATAACTTGTAGGACCTAGGGAAAAAGTCTACAGAACGACATTCATACCTTAGCTATAAACGAAATCTGAAAAAAAGCAAATATGAAAAGGATCAAGAACGTACACGCAATACTCACCGATTACAAAACTGAATTACCTGATGCTTCGATAGCGTTGTCCTGTTATTCTATGATTTATTTTAAGAGAAACTTTCGAGTGCTTAACACTAGGGATCTTCTAGCAATAGTCGGTCGTAATTTTGATAAGGATAAATTAGTTTCTACGCTCAGTCACGCTACCCAAGATTTGAAACTTAGAGAAACAGGGATAGGAAATGGCAAGGAAATGGCAAGGAAAAGAAACAATGAATGTACAAGGGATTCACACGATGTTTTGCTAGCCTCAACCTTTAAAAGGTATGTTGTTCCTTCGTTACGCACAATGCAGAGGAACTTTAATGATTGGTGGAAGACTGTGCCAGGAGACTTGAGGGACAAGGCTCGAAAAGGCGATGAATCAAACAAGCCCTTGTTAAATCAAGTAAACTATGCTCTTTTACACCTCCATTTAGCAGGCAAACATGATGCCAAGCCTTCTCACGAAGAGCTGAAGGATTGGTTGCACACTGGCCAGGTAGATGTACTTCGAACTAGCAAGTAGCAGCAAAATAACCAGTTACCAATCCTTTTTTTCTTGTCGTTTCGTGGGAGAAAGGCTAAAACGAAGATCAATATTCCTGTAAGTTCTCTACAATTCGATATCTTATTCCGTAACTGCAGTTTACAGAAAATATCCTTGATAAGGAAGAGCGTATGCGAAAGTAGATTCAACGCATTACTAAGGTGAAGATAGAAAAGAACCCTACATAGATTCACTTTTATCACAATGCCTGTGTTGAGTAAACTGTTGAGACGATAGCTTATTCAAGAAATTGAGTTATGAGGTTGCAGCGAAGTATTTCCTCTATATTCGTCCACCGGATAAGGCCAGAGGGAGGCGCTTGAGCTCATTGGCTGTAAAATGAGGAGCGGTCTAGACTCTTACTCGTTTATATAC
>JBPCNB010000073.1:0-4381 GCA_051001675.1 Nitrososphaeraceae archaeon
CATTATATTCTTATTTTATCTAGCTGATAAATATCTGTGTCATTTCTGAAATTGAATTTTGTTCAACAGAGTTGTTTCATTATCTTTTGAAGCTTTCGATCTGATATATGTTAACTTTGAGTCACGATTACGTATAATTTAAAGCTGTCATATTTCGAACCTCTTATTTATCTATGCTCGTAAACAAGTATCACCGAGAAGCTGTAAGCATAGTATGTGAGTATAGATCAAGTGCCGTTCGAATTCAAAATACATATGTGAGAAGGTTACAACTTGGTAATAGATGAGCGATAACATTTTTCAAGGAATTGAGCAATTGAAACATTTTGATAGGCAGATTCAAGAGAAGAAAATATAAACTAACGCAAATATGTATTTAAGATCTAATTTATGTGATGGACGGTGTCTACTCTGGTGGTAACTTCAAGCTGATCATTCACTCTCTTTTGGCCGCAAAAATTGCATCATATTGTGTGTCCGATTTGAGGATATTTCTGTTCATTACTTGGACTTTATCTGTCGGTCTGAGGTAATCCTTTTGACAAGTAGGACACAATTGTAATTCATTGGTCATTGGTTTTCTGTCACCAACTCGTATATAAAATACTGATTGGATTATTCTGGCATTAATTACCTTAGAATTGGTCGAAACTCATTCCATTCTGTCCATTACGCAAATGCATGAAAGAAGATACCATGTCGTGGAGTTGGTCTATCTAGGCATTATAGCGGACATGAAACAAAAACAGATGAATATTCCCTTTTGTGAGACTTGAATATCGGCCCAGACGAGGTAGTAACGAAAAGATCGAAAACTCTGCATTCTCAGAGATACTCTTCGTTCAGAATGACCAAAGGTCGATCAATGAATTTACGAACGCTCAGTCGAACGATTTTTCAGATTTGTTGACTTCGACACTTCAGGTATATTCTGCTGTTACTTGCATGTTATGACAGTTCAGCTCTTTTGCTTGTATTTGATGAAGAGATGTTTTCGACCACCTAATTCGAAGACGATTTTCTCGCGACTTTCATTCATTCTTCTAACATGCACTATCAATTATTATCCGGAGTGAAGGTTAGATACAGTCTATAACGAAACTAGGAACAGACATTTTATTCCCTACTGCCATTACAATTTCGCTCCATACAACTTGCCTAACTCCGTCAATTGCCTTCAGCCTTTCCATAAGATCAAGAATTTGACTATTGTCCTTGACAATGGCTTCTCCCTCAAATCTATCGTATGCTCCCCTATACTCTTTCCGACAAATGTTACCTCCCTTAAAGCCAAAAGCTGCCTTGCTACACTATCGGTTTTCCCACTAATAGTTGAAATAAAGAAGTCTACCCGCCGCCAACCAAATTTTTCAAGACATAAGGTATATTCCTTCTCCAAAAATTCTTTTTCTAATCGCTTGCGCCTCCTCTGAATTGTGGCCGTGGGCACCTTTAATTTTTTAGATAGAAACGTGGAAGTTCCATTTTCATTAGACTAGAGAATTTCTTTCAGTATAAGTCTGTCTATCGTTGAAAGGTGGTGTTTAGTCTTCAAAGAAACCTTCTGCTTGAGTAGATCAACACTCACGTAGTGGTCAATGTTGCTGGTTGTGGCTTCTCTAGCCTTTAATTAAGAACACATGGTTATTACGATATTTTGTTGACTGATTTCGACTTTCTCTTGAGGCGTTCTATTGTTACCTTCTGAAAGGACCTTTATTGTTCTAAAATATGCTACACAAGGCTAGATAAAATTAGTTGTGTGTTTTACAGTTAAATTATAGGTCCGATTCGAATAAAAATGAACTTGTGTCCGAACTTGGTCTGAGAATAATAATAAGGAGAGTAAGTATTAACTACCCGCGTGACGATAGTGGATAAAATGAGTACTAAAAGACACTTCGAAGGAAAACTCGGAATTTTTAGCACCAATTATGGTTAGCAGTTACTTAAGGGATTGGATTCTTTTGAATATTTCGCTCTTGACGACCTTTGATTATCCTATTGCTTCAAAAAGTCAAAAATTTATGCTCAATCAAAGCTAACTTTAATATCCACATGTCCGAATAATGATGATGACATGAAGGGAATTCGTTGCCTTCTACTTTGGTCATTGCTAGTGCTAATTACATCATCAGTAAGCATATTCCAAGGTTTTGATCCTGTTATAAGATATGCAGTTGCCCAAGGACAGGTTCGTTGTACTGGCGGGAATTTAGTAAGTTCTCCCTCACAATGTCCTTCATCCGATCAGTGTCCACCAGCGCCGTCTGGATTAGGTTCTGTGGTCCAATGTAGTCGAAAAGATGCATCTGAAGCTAACAGAGCACAACAAGAAAGTGAGTCAATTACACCTACCACCAACGAAAGTAATTCCGTTTTCATTTCTACCGATAAACAGACTTACGAGAAGGGACAGATAGTAAAAATCACAGTCCAAAATAATAGTACTGAGCCCTTCAGAATCGACAACCCCAAGGCAGTAGTTATAAAGAATTTGCAAGAAAAATATTCACCATCTTCATTATCAAAATCAAAAATATTACCACCAGGATCTTCCATGGAGTTTGAATGGAATCAACAGGATCGTGACGCTAAACAAGTAAGTTCGGGTAATTATAGTTCTTCAGTATCAGTACGATCGTTAATAGCTAATACATCATTCGCTATATCATAGTAGTGCTGCACAATATAAGATTGCAGTATTACCAATTGTTTCTAGTAATTTTCGATATCAAATCTAGTAGGGATGGAATTCAATCTTTTGGTCAATTAGCGCTTTATGGCCAGGAAACAACTGACTACATTTAGCATCTGACCAGTCCCTTCGCTGCAAAACACAGCATTTAATAGCAAAGAAAATATTCTACCTAGGAATATTCTACCTGATTCTTAGATTCTTCGACGAAAACTGATTCGCAGCATTTTCCAATGTATCGTCAGCAGCGTTGCGTAGAAAGCACAGTGTCGTTTCATGTACTTTGATGTATGGCAAAATTACAGTAATTCTAGATGAGTCAACAAAAGGCTAGTATTGAAGCAAGATGGTATCGCTCGTAATATATTGATATGGATTATTGAAAGTTATTTAGTCTAGTATCATGATTAAGATGTTGATTCCATGCTCTGCTTTACCAAAATAAGTATCATGACGTGATCTCCTGTCGATAAATCCAAACAAGTTATCGAGGACCTCTTGAAACTAAATTAATTAAACTGTAATTACCTCGCATCAATTTCGATTGTGGTAAAAGTTATATCCAAGCTAAAGCACTCTCAGCCATCATTAATATTCAGCATTGCCACGAAAAAAAGACCGATAAAAAAATTATCTAGTTTTCTGTTCCTCTTCTTTCATCTTTATGAAATCTTCAAATTCTGAGTACTTGAATAGTGAATCAAACTTTAGCCTTCCGTTGGTTAGTATATTCCTTTTATCTTGACGATCTATCACACTAATTATCCCCATAGGTGGAATATCGTCTTCAATCAAAGCGTTTACGGCATCTATGACACTTTGACCCGTAGTTACAACGTCGTCTACGACAATCAATGGTTTCTTAGGGAGACCTTCTATTTTCTTCTGCAATCCATGTTTTTTTGTCTCCTTTCTAACAAAAAAACCAGTCAATTTGCCTTCTCCCTCACGGAGTTGGTTGCTAACCAAAACAATCGCGGTAGTTATAGGAAGAGCACCCGACTCTAATCCTCCTACCGATTTGACTCCGCTTCCGAACAATTCCCTAATCTTTGCTAGCATGAGTTCACCTATCAAAACAACACCTTCGGAGTTAACAATTTTTTTTATGTCATAATAAAAATGGCTCTTTAACCCACTCGACAGCGTAACATCCCGAAAAATTATACCTTCACCCTTAATAATCTCTTTTAGTTGCTTGCGCTTTTGTGGTAATAAATCCACAATCGAACATTTCACCTACTGTTATATATAATTGTCACTGTAAATTTGCCCGCCCTGAAGAAGTCACCGGAATTAGCTGGTTCCATCACACCGGTGTATTCGTATATGGTAAGGCTCTAACTGCATCACACAGCTAATGCATGTTTCCATGGCCTGTCGCTATTAATGGTGTCGATATCCATTGTTTTCATAGTCCCTTCCATATTAAATCCATGATTTATTACCTCCAAATGGAGAAAGCCGTGACGAGAATCGTGTCTTACAATAGGCAGTTGGTTAGTAAAATTATGTAGAATTTCACTTGGCCAAAGAACGTAACTATCTTGAATATCGTCTGACAAATTAATATACAGGTTAGACTGTACTTATTGTTAAAGTCATGCTAGCTTGGCAGAAAGGGGTTTCGTCCATTTTTCATTGTCTTTTAGGGACTCCTTGATACTAAGAAGAATACCAGAT
>JBPCNB010000074.1:0-1740 GCA_051001675.1 Nitrososphaeraceae archaeon
TCCAGTAATTACTGCTATTCCATGCTACTGTGACATCCAGTTCTCAAAGAGAGAATATTTTACAGTCCTCAATTACCCCGAACATCCATTTACAAAACAAATTGAAAATCTGGTTCAAGCACTATTGATGCCATAGAATGGTTCAAATGAACAATTTCAAATCTAACTTCGAAAGTCTATTATTAATTGACATCAAGACGCCGGCCAATAATGAATACTTTTGAATTGTCAAAGCAAATCTTGAAGCCTGACCTTGGGATCAAAACATGGATAATGTCCTCCAGTCGGCCTATTTAGGATGCAACAAGAAAATAGTATCCTACCTTAACTAGTGGATGTTTAATGGGAAAACCAGTTACAATAGAAGAGTTGGTTAGAAAGCTGAATTGGGAATTGGATTAGATGTCGTTTGTTCGTTTTTATTAGTTCCAAATCTTCATTTGAGATTATTCTTCATTATCGCATAACCACTGGCTCGAAACTTGGCAATTCATAACAGAATCATCTCTAGATATTCCAGCAATTGCAACGGAAGTTATTGTTTGTCTTCCGAAACACACTTCGACCACTTACAGGGTTCGTAATTTTCCTTCTATTCCTTGAGGAGGCGCCATGTAATAAGGGGAAAAAAGAAAATATTGGGTTAATTAGTCCAAAGAAAAGGAAAAAAAGAAAAATAAAGAATAATTAGTTTTTAAGGTTAGGAAAGAGACTACCGGCATATTTAATTTACAAGATCAGAATGAAATGCCAGCTGAGTCTTAGGGTAGATATTTCGGATTGAAATCTGATATATGCAGGCATAGAAATGTAAAACTTGAACTAAAAACGACTTGGATTAAAGTATATGGGTGTCTCGTCAATCTGAATGATACCCCCACACTTTGGAATACTTTGGACCCAAATTGGAAAGCGCCGCTAGCCGGCGGTACTACCAACACGAACAATGAGATTCCAATAAATTATATAATGTGCATCAAAAAGGTCCTCAGAGGATATAGGTGAAGTAACAGAATATTAACTAGGATTGAAAGTAACCCCTAGTACTGATCTCTTATCACGTACTCTCTTCGATATGCCGTATATGATTCAAAAATAATTCTTATCTGTGATAAAAAAAAATCAGCGGCTCCTTATTTCTCTTATGCTCATCATCGCGACATCAAGTGTCTTTTATTCCCACAACCATAGTAATAATCAAATCTATGCACAGGTTGATTTGCAAGCTTCAACTGCAGGTGTAAAGATTACATCGCCTGCCACAAGCCAGGAAGTTCCAGCGGGACAATTACTAGTATTAGGAACGTCTACAGATAATTCTACAACGGATTGTCAAGTATATGTGGACCTAAATGATATAAAACCAATGCAGAATACGACAGCGACCGGAGCCGGCGGACAACATGATTACTCAAATTGGACCTTTACATATACCAGTATGTACCATCTAATAACAGAGGGAGTTAATGAATTAACTGCCAAATTATCTTGTATTGATATTCCCGCGAATGTTACAAAATATTACAGTGTAAATGTTACCGGAGTCGGTGCACCAACCAATACAACCAATACAACCGATATGGCTACTCTTACTTCTAATGAGACAACAGAGAATAAAAATCAAACAGAGCTATCCGCAGATACTGTAAACCAAACACGAAAGCAGACGTTGCAAATACAACAAGAGCCGAAAAAGGATTTGCAAATAGAGCCATCGACTGATTCAGTACCACAGCCGCT
>JBPCNB010000075.1:0-2423 GCA_051001675.1 Nitrososphaeraceae archaeon
GCTAACACACCTGCAAAGGAAATTACAAACCGAAAGGTCCTTCACCTTTGAATCCATTTAGGAATTCCTTACCCAGCTGATGTATGATAATCCTGCTTCCGTTACAATTGTGGAGAACTGCATACTAATACCATCAGTCCAGAATTAGCTCAACAGCTACAGTATGATATGCCATTGTCCGTTCACAAATCCTTTTAATAAAGGATAGTTCATCCAAAGTGCTGACCTTATGAAGTTACATGGAAGGGGCTTGGATACAATCCAGGCAACAAGAACAGTATGAAAAGTAACAGGAATTATGTTCTATGTGGCAGTTATGCAGCCAGTTGGGCTCTACAATCCTTCTGGGAATGCATATGTTGAGGGAATTGAATCAGGAGGCGTGTCATATACTATTGCAATTTCATGATGTGCCTTTATGGGGATTCGAGTATAATCACTCCCGGCGCTAGCCTTCTTGCCGTTTACGTATACATTTAGTGTCCCATTATCACTTTCCTCGACTGTATTATCAAATATCTGACTATTACTCAAGTTCTGACCCCATATATCAAAAAATTCCCCAAGGGTAAAGTTTCTCTCTTCGGGTGATTCTACGTGAATGACTCCATTGTCATCATGAGTGTGCATCCAATAGATGCATTGATCAGGAATCCTCCCGACATCGGATGGGACTGGATAACTACTACCATTGATAAAAATGTCTAGATGTGCATGAATATGCATATTTAGATGTTCCATTGAATCACAACTAATATCATCTATAACTGGTGCACTAGTTCTAGTAGTGGGAGACGGTGAGGAATATATGGGTGCCGTACTCCATATCATACCTAGACCTACTATTGTTGCGAAGAGAATTCCCATTTCAATATACATAAAGCATTTTTTTGGTTTTGTAGTCATATAAGAAATGGTGTTACAACGTATCAACTAGTATATAATAATATTATCTCACTAACAAGTTTCAAAGCAAACAATGCCGGGACTTCTAGAAATAGGCATCTCGGAACACGGAGGATTGGCAAGTCGAAGGTTTTGCTTATAGTTAGGTATATGACCAGATATGCATTCTAGATGTCAGGTGATAGGATAGATTTGTGAAGGTCCTTGAGTTATACTCAAGCAGCTTTAACTCCTTAATATCAATTTGACTATCAATAACTTTTTCGAATTCTTGTATAGACATGTTTCTCTACCTTCGTCGAAGGTATCTGTCATTACAAAGAACTATTGGAACTAAAAAATAATACATAAATCCGCTATAAGCTATTCTTAAAAGCACTTATGGTTGTTTCATTGTTAGAAATCCTGTAAAAGAGGACTTAACATCCTCCATTAATCCAGGTGATCGAACCCGGTTTTGGCGTCTTTGTATGGTATGATGAATTTTTACGCTAGCGTAGACTTTCTAAAACTAGGTTTTACTTGGACTTTTATACCTTGGATTTAACCACTCTATAAAACTAGCATAATTGTTGGAACGAACATCATCTAAGTAATTAGAAAGTATTTTAATAAACCTAAACCCATTGGCCAATTCAAACGATAAGACCGGGTCTCTCAACTCACCTCTTATTACTCGGTGCGCATATTCTAAAGGAGACATCCTGTCTGCATATTCGCTATAGTTGAACAGTCTTCCGCCTGCTATCATTCTTCTTAAGTTCAATCTAATTACTAATTCCTTTCTTGTATCATAGAGCATACTTCCTATTCCTTCGTGTCTATATTTTGGGTGTGTTGATATATCTGCGCCATATAGACTATCTCCAGCATGAGGATCATGATTTGTAAACATGCCATTTGCAGTGATCTCTTTCCATACATGTTCTGAATAATCGGGATTAAGGGACACGACAAGAGTGCTCGCAGACCCAACGATAGTACCATCTGGTTCCGCGGCGACGAATTGTCCTTGCGGAAATATATGAAGGTGGCTTTGGAGCTCATCCGGGAGCCATATGTTTCCGTAACGAGCGAGATAGGGAAAGGATTCTTTTTGTAAATTTACTATTTTTTGAATATCTTCTTGGGTTGTATTTCTGATCTTTACCCCTGTCTGATGTGGATGCAGGATATCTGATGCCATAATTTACACTGAATATTTTTTTATCAAACTTGTCAAATATAAAAGGTTGTACTAACAGTCACACAAAATCTGATGGTGAAACTCTTGAAACTCTAAAGTATACTCATAGCAACTCGAAATGTAATACAATCTGTTCACCCACAGTCTTAACCCTAAGATTAAGAAGATATTCAAAAATAGCGATCAAGACCATACATCGAATCTCGATATATTGTCCTCCCCTTCTGTTGATTTCCCCTTATCAGCATTAACATCTATAATGGCTGCAAAATCTAATCGGGGGGATGAGGAAGGTTGGTCTGACAAAATTTGACAAAGTCAACTTTTATTA
>JBPCNB010000076.1:0-4699 GCA_051001675.1 Nitrososphaeraceae archaeon
GCTGCTATTACTGCTACCGTTATCGTCGTCCTTTTTATTATTATATTTAAAATGATTCTTTAGATTATCATTTAATTCTGAAATCTTGTTTGCTTGATCTAACAAATATTTTTCATCAAGACCATGGGCAAGTGCTAGACTTTTTGTGTGGTCTGTTATTGCTATATACTCAAGTCCGAATTTTTCTTTTGCTGCTAAAGCAATATCCTGTATGGACATCATTCCGTCAGTATCATTGCTGTGTACCTGTAGGTCACCTTTCAAATCATCGTAATTAATAAGATCTGGCAGTTTCAGTTTGTTACTACCTTTTTCTTTCTCTTTTTTTGCAAGCTCAATCTCTCCACTATTTTCCCGTATCTCAGGAGGAATCCACTCCAATCCTAATCTGTTATAAATCCCTTCCTCAGTCGAACCTGCTACCATTTTGTTATTCTTATCATATACACCCCATTCGTTAAGACGCAGACTCTTTGAAATAGCTATTTTCCTCAGTGCTACACCATGTTCTTTACTTCCTGTAAAATACTGTAAAGCTGGAACCAAAGCTTTCTTTTGGAACTACTAACAAGTCTGCGTCTATTCCATTATTTAGTTTGACAAATGTTTTACTATGTCCCTTACCAATTACTTCATTAACTTCAGGCATGGAAGCAAAATAATCCATGACAATCTCAGGAGCATCAGATAATACCAAATAATCGATGTCCCCTACTGTTTCTTTCATCCTTCTAAATGAACCTACAGCTATTGCCTTCTTTACTCCCTTGAGGTTTGAGAGACGATCTTCTATTTGCTTTACAAGAGGATAGATGTCGCCTAAAAGGTACCTTCCACTACCTTTTTTTAAGGACTGAATTTTCTTTGAAATAGATTCTTCTTTTTTATATGAAAAACCGGGAACACTATGGATCTTTCCTTCTGCTACAGCCTTTTCTAGTTCTGATAAATTTTTGATTCCTAAACTGTCATGAAGGACTTTAACCGTTCTTGGTCCTATACCTATTCCTTCTAAACGATAAAACTCATCAACATTTATTGGTGTTTTTTTCTTTAGCTCTTCAAAGTACCCAATCCTTCCTGTGGTTAATAACTCATCTATTTTTAAAGCAATTGCTTTGCCTACTGATGGAATTTCAATTAAGCCCTTTAATTTCCACTTGTTGTGAATTTCTTGCACATTTGAAGATAAATTCTCAATGATATCAGCTGTTCTTCTATACGCTCTTATTTTAAAAACTGTATTTGGTTTTTTTATATTATTATCGTCACTGTTGTCCTGCGCTCCCTCTTCCAATTCGATAAGATATGCGATTTGGCGTAAAACCCTTGAAATAGCTGCATTACTAATCATGCTTTCTTGAGTGTCCTGTTATCTACAATATGCCGGCAGGTAATAAATAAACAGATACAGAATTCCTATCGGATTAATATTCCATCGCTGATTACGGATGATTACATAGATACGGTGCTATATAGAATACAACAGAACATCAAGGCTGGCAGTATGCGCAGTTTAGAAAAAGTAGTAATGCATTGACTAAAACAAGAGTGGAAAATTGCTATATTCGCTCTTAGGCCTAATCTTATAGGCTTGGAAGTCCTCTCATTACCTTTCTTATTACTATCTTCTTCCAATTTGTATTATGTAGACCAAAGGGACTGTTATTCTATCATCTCTTATTTACCTATTCTTCCAATCTTATTTCATTGAAGATGGGAATTACATGAGTCGTTGAGGCACCAAATGCGATGATTGACCACAAAAATAGATAGTATTACCAATGATCTAAGAGAGAATTAGGTTTGAGAATCACTTTTTAAGAAACCTTGAAGTAGTTAAGGATAGCCACAATGCATAATGTAATTGCTGTTGAGAAACTTGAAGAAGTTAGGAATTTGTTTGTAGGTGATCTAAAGAAACAATGCAATTAACCCAGCAAATATTAACTCACTCACACAGGGTCTATAGTCTATAGTAGAGGGTTAATAACATAATATGATATTCCTATGAATATTCTTGCAGAGTAATATAGAAGATCAGAATCAAAGGTAAAGGCAGTTTGCTTGCAACTGACTGTTGATAGATTAATGAGAAGAGAATAAAGACTTAATGCGGCTTATCTCACGATTAATGTAGACTAGTCCAACAACAACAACAACATTCTTTCCATAAGCAATTTGGACATGTTTGAGGAGAGTAACTATCTTTACAATCCTCTGGATAGCATCCACAGTCAGCACACTTGACATTATACATTTCTATCTAATCTTTGGTTTCTGGTGACGGATAAATTTTTTCCTCAAGAGTAAAGCAATGACTGAGGTTCCAATAAAAGTAGCAGTCCAATAGAGCCATAAATTTGTCATTACACCAGACAATACTGCAGGAGCCAGCGAACGTGCAGGATTCATAGAGGCACCAGATATAAATGCTAAAAAGAATATGTCTAAACCCACTATTCCTCCTATTACAATTCCACTGAAGCCCTTTAGACCTTTGGTATATACAACTACTAAGATAACTGCCATCAAGAGAGCCGAAGCCAGTATCTCAATACCAAATATGAGGGGTAGAGGATACGCATAATTTGGAGCATTAGCACCCAAATATGCTTCAGTTCCTATTACATATTTTACAAATAGGCTTGCAAGTAAAGCCCCAATAATCTCTGCAGTCAAGTAATATAGTAATTGAAGTTTAGTAATGTGTTTAGTAATTAGAAAGCCGACTGTAACAGCAGGATTAAAATGAGCCATAGAGACTTTTCCAAAAAGATAAACCCCTATAGCAACTCCAATAAAAGGAGCAAACGCAATAAATGGGATACCTAATATACCATTTGTCTTTGCGTCTAATACTACTGAACCAGTAGCCAGAACCACTACAATAAATGTGCCAACAATTTCTGCAACAAATTTTCTTTGATTAGAGGTTAGCCTGCATACTATCCTTGTTAAGTTTTGCTGCAAGATGCCTCACTCTTCCGTCTATTTCATCTCTAATTTCTCTTACTTTTTCTATTGGTTTTCCTTTTGGGTCTTCTATTTCCCAGTCTATTACATGGGGTATGAATAATGTAGGACAAAATGACTTATCCATACAACCCATATTGACTATTTTTTCAGAATTTCTCATCATATCTTCTGTAATTTCCTTTGATTTTTGGTTGCTTATGTCTATCCCAACTTCTTTCATCACGCCAACTACAAGAGGATTAATTTTGCTTGACGGTTTTGTTCCAGCACTTAGAGTCATATATCCTCGCGGAACATACTTTCGAAAGAAACCTTCGGCCATTTGACTTCTTCCTGCGTTTTCCACGCATACAAAAAGGACTGTCCTATCTGGCTTTTCTTGTTCATTTTGCTTGGTTAACTTGCTAAAAGAGAATTTCATTTCGACTTCTCCTAGTCTTTTACTGCTTTTACCACAATGCTACTGATTCTCCTCTTACCATTAACTTTGCTATCGCTTTCTTCTTGTGTGTATAATTTCTCTTCCAATATTTCGGGATTTTTAAATCCTGCTTTTCTAATACTTTCAAGATAGTTTTCTTTGGTTAATGCGCCATCAATACAACTACACCATTTCTCAGAATCCACAGAATCTCCAGAATCTCCAGACACTTCTTTATCTGTTACCAAATCAGAAATTACCATTCTTCCTTGTCCTTGTTTTAGAATTCTATGAACTTCTTTAAATGTATCAATTTTGTTTGTAGTTAAGTTGATAACACAATTGCTGATAACCAAGTCTACAGAATTATCATCAACAGGGATTCTTTTTTCTATATCTCCTATTCTAAATTCTACATTTATGTAACCATTTTCTATTGCATTCCTTCTTGCTTTCTCTAACATCTCATCAGTCATATCTATGCCTATTACCTTGCCAGATCCTCCAACCTTGTTGGCCGACAAAAATACATCTATTCCTGCACCAGAGCCCAAGTCAACTATAGTTTCTCCTTCTCTAACACCTGCATGATTTAAAGGAGCACCACAGCCTACTCCAAGGATGGATGCTTCAGGGATTGATTCTAATTCCTTATTATCGTAACCAATACTAGTAATATAACCACTGGAACAATTGCAACTGCTACTCATGGAGTTATTATCGTGTAATTCTATAGTAGGTGCACAACATGTAGAAGTTCCTGTTAAGGCAATCTTGCTGTATCTTTCTTTTATTTTGTCTTTAATCTGATGTTCTTGCATACCCTATTGTTTAGAACCAAAACTATTTAAGTTATCGAGGGTAAAAGATTGCACTAAGTGCAAGTATGGAAACTATTAGCAAAAGGAAATTAAAAGACCTACTAGTTCTAAAGGAAAACGCAAATTGTAATTTCGAAGGTTATGATGCATTATTACTTATGTCTGAAACTGCAAAATTAAGGAATTTGATAACAAAAAGAGGAACCCTTGAAATACTAATCCCTTTATGCTGCACAACAAACCCTGTTAGACATAAACAATTCAGGCAGGCTTTGAATGGCTTTAGCACAAGAACACTTTCAATTAGACTCAAAGAACTAGAAAAGGGTGGTATATTAGAGAAGCATAGGTATAATGAAATACCGCCAAGGGTGGAATATACATTGACTTCCAAAGGACAAGAACTTGTTGAATCAGTTGTTGGTATATTACAATGGATGAGGAATTGGGCTAACAGTAAAAAGAGATAGTTCAAACC